>CAIQOO010000033.1 GCA_903873485.1 uncultured beta proteobacterium
ATCGTAAAGTTGCGCAGAACTACGCCGCTACTACCAGCGTAAACACGAGCAATACTGAAAATTATCTTGTGCAACAATGGATTAACGATTTTGTTCAAGTCACCTGCTGGTGCCATCTGCGCAACTTTACGATGGTGGCCCTAGTCCGGCTGCGCAAGCTGCCCGGATTTTATCTACCAAATCGGCATCCAGCCTTTATGCAGCCTGCGTTAATAGCTATGGTTTTGATTGTTAACATAATATCTGTTCCTTGTGAGAAACTTGGTAGGCATGGGCGGGTTTCTTTCTGGAAAAAGGCGGGAAATTGATGCAGTCAGTCTGGAATTTAGCCAGGCACCTGAGCGTACGGCTAACTTGCACGGTCTGTCGGCCACTCCAAATAACGAAACCGTTCACCCTGAGCCTGTCGAAGGGCTTTTCTATGAAGGATGTGGTTCGACCCTTCGGCAAGCTCAGGACAGGCCAAGCTCACCACGAACGGGGGGGTTTCACGTTAGCGAAAGATCACTTCGCCACGGCGATTGCGTGGCTCGTCGGTTTCGTCGGGGGTGGCCACTTGGGGGCTGCGCTCGCCGTAGGATTCGACCGTCAGGGACTGCTCCTTGATCCCGTTCTTCCTGAACAGCCGGGCGATGGCGTTGGCCCGCATCAACCCCAGCGCATCATTGCGGCTGGCTGAACCGACAGTGTCGGTGTGGCCAATCAACCAGATATCGAGCGACTTGCGGGCACGCGCCTGCGCCATCAGGCTCGGCAGCAGCGCCCTTGATGCCTTGGTCAGTTGCGTGCCGCCCCGGTTGAAGTACAGCACAAACTGCTGCGCCAGCGGCGGGCGGGCCGCAATCGCCGCGCCGAAATCGCGGTCGAGTTGCTGTTTGCTCACCACCACCGGCACCGCACTGCCATCAAGCAAGGCGATCTGGCCGGACCGGGTCAGTTCGCGCAAGCCAAGCTGACCCTGCACCGTCACCCGCCCGATGCTGCCGTCCGGGCTGGGGATCAGCACCACATAGGAGCCTGGGCCTTTGGTTTGCCGGGATTTGATCGCATCCACGGTGTCAACCACCGTCCCGTCGGCAGGGCACAGTTCGGCGGGGTCGATGCCGGTGCGGTCTTGGCCCGCCTGCTGCAGGTCTGATACATCGGCTCGGCTGGCACCGAGTGCGGCCACCAGTTGGCCCATGGCGGCAAGCGTGCGTGCCTGGGCCGCCACCTGGTTGTAGCGCGCGTGAATATAAGCGCGCGAGGCCTCAAAGTACTCGCTTTGGCTGTCGAGCAGATCAAGCAATGTGCGCTGGCCAATGTCAAACTGCTGGCGATAAGCCTCGCGCGATTTCTCGGTCGAAAGGCGTTGCATGTCCTTGTATTTTTGCTGTTCGGTCAGGCTTTGAACATCGCTGAAGGCCACCGACAGGGTCTGGCGCGCCTCTCGGCAGGCTTGCGCCTGCAGGTCGCGCGCCTGGCTTGTTTGATCGGTTGCCTGGTTTTGCCGTGCCTTGTCGGCACCCCCCCGGTACAGATTGGCGTCGAGCGTCAACGCCAGGCTTTGTATTCGGGTTTCCCCCAAAATGCCGTCGCTGTTGCTGTCCTGGCTGGCGGATGCGCTCAGGTCCAGACGCGGCAACCACGCCGCTTTGCGCGATTCAATGGCCTGGCGACGCGCCCGCACATTTTCCAGCGCCGCATTGAGCGTCGGGTTGCCCGGCAAGCCATCACGCATGAGTGCGTTGATCGACACCGGCAGCGTTCCCAGCTTGAATTGTTCAGGCAGGGCGGGCAGGCTGACCGGCGGCAACGTACCAACCACCCGCAGGTAACGCGCGCTGGCGTTGTGCAAGTTGGCAAGCTCGACCACCAGGCTCGACTCGGCCAGCGCCAGCCGGCCATTGGCCTGCTCGACATCGGCATTACGGCGAACCCCGGCCCGGGCACCTTCCTCAAGCTGCAGCGCCGACTGTTTGTGCTCGACATAGTTGTCGGTGCCAAGTTGCACCAGTTCGCGGTAACGCAGCACATCGGTGTAGGCCTGCACCGCCGCCAGCGCCATCGCTTCGGACACTTCAGCCAGCTCGTAATAGCGGGTCAAGCTGGCATAACCGAGGCGCCGGACCTCACTGGCGGTGAATTGGCCATCAAACAGCATCTGGTTCAGTGTCAGCCGGGCGCTGTCAAAGCGGTAACTACCATAGTCCGCCAGCGGCGTGCTGCGGCTGCCCCGGCCCAGGCTGGCGCGCAGGTCAATTTGTGGCAAAAAACCACCGCGAACGCTTTTCTGCTCTTGCTGCGCAGCCTTAAAGCCATGCCAGCGTGCCTGCACTTCCGGGTTGGTCAACACCGCCTGCTGCACCGCTTGCAACAAGGGCGCCGGAGCCGTCTGAGCCAAAGCGGCAAAACTGGCACCCATGGCCAGCATCAAGGTGGTCAATCGGTTGGCTGAAATCATGCAATGCCCCCAAAAAAAAGATCAAGCACGCCCCACGTGCTGCGGTTGAAAGACCCGGCCGGGGCAGCTCACTCGGTGGTTTCTGGTGCTTCGACCTTGACCAGAAACTGGGTGCCGCGCACGCCAATGGTGCCGGTTGGCGTCTTGACACTCACCGCGTCCGGCTTGAGCCGGGCAATGATGCCCGACACATAGTTGAGGCTGCCTTTGGCCAGGCTGGTGCCCAGTTTCAGCCGGCCTTCTTTGGGTGCAAACAGATACTCGTCAATCGTCATTTCGGTATCTGGCCCAAACGACATCAAGGTGTTGTCCCGGAAACTGATGCCCATCGCCCCATTTTTGCCGGTTTTAAGCTGGCTGCCCAGGTACACGCTGGCACCAACCTGCGCCGGGCTACGTTGTGCCCCGGTGATCACCCAGGCCTCGCCAGTGACATTCTTGACCGATCCAGCCACCTCGGTCTGGGCATGGCCCGGCAACCCAAACAAGGCGGCCACGACAAGCAAGCCAGTTCGAAAAGATTTGTGACATCTGGCGCGCATTTTGGCTATCTCCGCAGAAGAAGTGTTTGAAAACTGCAAGCGTTTTGAGTTTGACAAAACAAGGCTGTGTTGATCGGAAAACCCCGATTGTCAGGCCAATGGCACTGACCAAAGGGTGTGGCCGTTCGGGCTGAGCTTGGCCTGCCCTGAGCTGGCCGAAGGGTCGAAGCCTTCATTACTCTTGGACAAGCTCAGATGCGATTTTCCAGCAACGCCAGCGCTTCGTGGCGCGACGGCGCATTGTGCTGGCAGGCACGGATGATGGCCAGCATCAGGGTGCGGTCTTGCAACTGCAGAAAAGCTGGCGCAGTACAGGTGCCCTGAAACATCCGGCGCGCCTGTTGCAGCGTCTGCCGGATGCCCGCCGGCCCGAGCAATCGGTACAGCCAGGGCTTCAATGGCGATCTGACAAGGTCGTTGATGGCACCCGGCAGATGCTCGTTGTCAAGCAGCGCCAGCAATTCGGCATTCACCGCCGCTGCCGCTGGCAGCAGCGGCAAAGCTGCATCGGTCTGGCACGGCGGGTTAGTGGCAGCGTGGCTTTCACCAAGAAACAAGGCCGCCGGGCAGTCGCCACCGGTGGTCAGGGCCAGCGCCTCGATGATGGCGATCAAGCTGAGTTCGACGGCCAGATAGTCACGCGAAAACCCGATGTTGCGTGCGGCTGCCAGCGTCAGCGCCCGGCAGACAGCGGCGGCGGGATAACTGTCGTAGCTTTGGCAAATCAGGGCCGGGTTGAGTTGCTGCAGAAATGTGTCGGCGCGCTGCAAGGCGGCGCGGTACTCTTGCACGCCGAACATCCCGGCTTGTCGCAGCGACGGGTTGGACTCCTTGAGCAGCAGCCAGGTGTTTGACAGGCAGTGGCGGACATCCGGGTCGGTAAAGCCTGCAACATCCTGGTTGGCCAGCGTCACCGCATCGGTGATCACGGTCTTGACAAAGGCATCCACCGCTGCGTTCGACCCAGCCAATGCGGTCGCCGATTGTTGGCAGCGCGCCCGCAGCCGCAGCGCCAGTGTGTCGGCGGCAGTTTGCCCGGCAGCATCCTGATCCCGAAACGGAACAGTCGCGGCAATGCAGGCCACCACCGCCAGCAACTGCGGCTCGTCCAGATGACCCTGTAGCAGCCGGGCCGCCACCACGGCACTCAAAAATTCATTCATGCCGGCGCTGAGGAGCAGCACTTGACCGGGCGAAAATCCGAAGACATCGGCACACAACGCCACTGCCAGGTCATCCGGTGCGAACGACTCAAGCAACAGTGCATCCCGGTGCGCGCGTGTCACGCCCTCAAGCAACTGGGCTGCCGGTGCCGGAAAACCACCGTCAATCTGGTAATAGACCACATCATGAAACAGTGCCGCCAGCACCTGCAGTGGCTGCAGGCCACGGCACAGATTGAAAACATGGCTGTCTGTGTGAAACACGCGTGTCGCCGCCGCCATCGACTGGTTGACCAGCAGCGCCATACGTTCCACTTCGGTCATGGGCACCGCCCTTGACAAGCCACGAAACGCCTGGTCGAACAAGACAATGAGGCGATGGATGGAAGTGGCTGCCACGCTGGATTTTCTGAATTTCAGTTTAGAAGGGACAAATTGTCGGATACTTTGGGTGCGGACAAAAATTTCTCACTCTGCTTATTTTGTCTGCGCCGGCTGAAAAGATTTTGTCGGTTGGTGTTCGGGGTTTTGCCTGCGCCATCCGTTTGCTGCAGGATGTGGAGAACGCTGTGCGACACTTTCCCCGCTATCCCCACGACACGCCGGGCAGCGATCTGGGCCACCAGGCCATGAACATCTGCCAACGTGTGGCGCATTCCACCCAATTTATCGATCAACGCTCAAACAAAGGAAAACATCATGACACTGTCGGAACGTATCACCCTTGACCCAGCCATTTGTCACGGCAAGCCGTGTGTGCGTGGACTGCGCTATCCGGCTGAGTCTGTACTGGAATGGCTGGCGGGCGGCATGAATACCGCTGAAATTCTGGCTGATTATCCAGATTTGGAGCCGGAGGATATTTTGGCTTGCCTGCATTTCGCTGCGCGGCTAACCCGCGTCAACAGTCTGGAACGTCTGGTCGCATGAAGTTTTTGGTGGATGCCCAGCTACCACAACGTTTTTGTACTTGGCTGAAGGGGGCCGGTCATGATGCATGCCATACGCTTGATTTGCCCATGGCCAATCGAACCACTGATTCGGCCATCGTTGAACTGGCACAAGAGCAAGACCGGGTGATTGTGACCAAGGACGACGATTTTGTTCGATCACGCCTGGTGTATGGCAAACCCAAGCGACTGCTGCTGGTAGCGACTGGCAACATCGGAAACCAAGAGCTTGAACGTTTGATTTGCGGAAATCTGCCAGGGATTGTGGCAGCCTTGGGTGTCAGCGGGTATGTGGAAATCGGGCGCGACAAATTGGTGAGCTACGGATGATGCTTGCAGCATTGCCAGTTGGGTGCCAAGTCAGTGCCGTTGGCCCGAGGCCCTCATTTTGTTTGCGGCGTCACCCGAAACCAGGCCGCATACATGGCCGGCAGCGCCAGCAGCGTCAGCACTGTGGCGACGATCAGCCCGCCCATGATGGCCACCGCCATTGGCCCCCAAAATACCGAGCGCGACAGCGGAATCATGGCCAGCACGGCGGCCGCCGCTGTCAGCACGATCGGGCGCAGGCGGCGCACCGCAGACTCGACAATCGCCTCCCAGGCCGGCACGCCGCGCGCCCGGTCTTGCTCGATCTGGTCAATCAGAATCACCGAATTGCGCTGGATCATGCCCATAAGCGCTATCACCCCGAGCAGCGCAACAAAGCCAAATGGCCGGTTCAGCAGCAGCAGCGCCCCGGCCACCCCGGCAATGCCGAGCGGCCCGGTCAGAAACACCAGCATGGCGCGGCTGAAACTGTGCAACTGCAGCATCAGCAGCGTGAAGGTGATGAACAGCATCACCGGCACGCCCGCCACGATCGACGAAGACCCCTTGGAACTTTCGGCCACCGCACCGGCCACCTCGATGCGGTACTCGCCCTGCCCGGCTTGCGCCCATTTGGCTTCCAGCGCCTTGAGTTCGGGCATCAACTGGGCGGTCACGGTGGCCCCTTGCAGCCCTTCGGCAATGTCGCCTTGCACCGTGATGGCATAGTCGCGCCCCTCGCGCCACATCACGCCCGGCTCCCAAGTGAACACCGGCTTGGCGATTTGCGTCAGCGGCACCGATTTGCCCGATGCCGTGGGCAAGTAGGCGTTGCCAATGTCGGTGATGGCGTTGCGCTCATCAAGCGGCTGGCGCAGCACCATGTCAATCAACTTGTCGCCCTCGCGGTATTGCCCGACATTGGCCCCGCTCAAAATCGTTTTTGAAGCCTGGGCGATCGACTGGCTGGTCACCCCGAGCGCCCGCGCCTTGGCCTGATCGACTTCGAGACGCATCACCTTGATCGACTCGTTCCAGTTGTCGTTGACACCGCGGGTGTTGGGGTTTTGGCGCATCACCGCCTTGACCTCGTCGGCGCGCTCGCGCAGTCCCGGCGGGTCCAGCCCAATCACCCGAAACTGCACCGGGTAGGGCACCGGCGGGCCGTTGGCGAGCAGCTTGACGCGGCCCCGCACCTCCGGAAACTCCTGCGCCAAAAGGGCCGGCAACTTGACCCGCAGCGTCTCGCGGGTGGGCAGGTCTTTGGGCAAAATAATCAGTTGCGACACATTGGTCTGCGGAAAAATCTGATCCAGCGGCAAATAAAAGCGCGGCACACCGGTGCCCACCCACTGCGCTACCGACAGTACGCCAGGCTCGGCCAGCAAACGTGCCTCGACCCGTTTGGCCACCTCTTCGGTGGCAGCAAAAGAGGTGCCCTCGGGTGACCACAAATCGACGGTGAGTTCAGGACGGCTTGAATCCGGAAAAAACTGCTGCTGCACCCGGCCCATGCCGACCAGCCCCAGCCCAAAGATGGCCAAGGTCACCGCTATGGTGATCCAGCGATGCCGCACACAGGCATTCACCGCACGGCGAAACCAGGCATAGAACGCGGTGTCATACATGTCATGCGCAGCAGCCGTGCCATGCTGCGCTTCGCCCTCGGCGGCCTGGGCCACCACATGCGGCGGCACTTTCAGCAGGCGCACCCCCAGGTAGGGCACAAAATAGACCGACACAATCCAGCTCAGGCACAGCGCGATGACAGTGACCGCAAAAATCGCAAAGGTGTACTCGCCAGTGACCGATTTGGCAATGCCAATCGGCAAAAAGCCGGCCGCCGTGATCAGCGTGCCGGTCAGCATCGGCATGGCGGTGATCTCGTAGGCAAAGGTGGCGGCGCGCACCTTGTCATAGCCCTCCTCCATCTTGCGCACCATCATTTCCACCGCAATGATGGCATCGTCCACCAGCAGGCCCAAGGCAATGATGAGCGAGCCGAGCGAGATCTTGTGCAGCCCGATGCCCCAGTAATTCATCGCCAGAAAAGTCATCGCCAGCACCATCGGAATGGTGATGCCAACCACCAGGCCGGGGCGTATGTCAAGCGTCCAGCGCTGCCAGAAAGAGTTGTTTCCGGGGCGCTTGTGCAGCCCGAGGCTGATGAAGCTGACCGTCAGCACAATTGCCACCGCCTCAATCAGCACCCGGACAAACTCATTGACCGAGTTCGCCACCGACTTGGGCTGGTCCTGAATCTGTGCCAGCACAACACCTGCGGGCAGGCGCTTTTCAATCTGCTGCGTGGCCAGCTTGAGCGCCTTGCCCAACGCAATGATGTCGCCGCCTTTGGTCATCGACACCCCGAGCGCCACCACCTCCTGGCCTTGAAAGCGCACCTTGGTTGACGGCGGGTCGGCATAGCCGCGCTCAATCTTGGCAATGTCGCCCAGCCGAAGCTGGAAGCCGGTGCTGGCGCGGATCGGCATGGCCGCCAGTTCTTCCACCGCCCTGAACTGGCCGGCCACCCGCACCTGCACCACATCAAGCGGGGTTTGCACCGCACCGGCCGACTCGACCGCGTTTTGCTGCCCCAAAGCGCTCAGCACCGCATTCATGTCCAGCCCCAGTTGGGCCAGCCGCTTTTGTGATATTTCGATGAACAGCTTTTCGTCCTGCACGCCAAACAGTTCCACCTTGGCCACATCGGGCACGCGCAACAGATGCTGGCGTGCATCGTCGGCAAAGTCTTTCATCTCGGCATAACTGAAACCGGGTGCCTGCAGCGCATAAATCACGCCAAACACATCGCCAAAATCATCGTTGAAAAACGGCCCCTGCACACCCTGGGGCAAGCTGCCACGCATGTCGCCGATTTTTTTGCGGGTCTGGTACCAGACATTGGCGACCTCGGGACCACGCGCAAAGTCCTTGATCTGGAAGATGATTTGTGACTCGCCGGGTTTCGAGTAGCTGCGAATCTTGTCGGCATAAGGCACCTCTTGCAGGGTACGTTCGAGCTTGTCGGTCACCAGCTCGGCCATTTGCTGGGCGCTGGCGCCGGGCCAGTAGGCGCGCACCACCATGGCCCGAAAGGTAAACGGCGGGTCTTCATCCTGGCCGAGCTGAAAGTAGGCAGCAGCCCCCAGCACCATCAGCACAATCATCAAAAACCGCGTCAGCGGCGCATGCTCAAGCGCCCAGCGCGACAGGTTAAAACCTTTTTCAGGATGCAGGTGTTGTTCAGACATGCTGACCTCACTGGCTCGCAGCAGCAGCGCCAGCGCTGGCTGCAGGGGCTGCGGCAACTGCCGCTGGTGCTGCGCTATTGATAGCTGTCTGCGCTTTGCTGGCAAGGGCCAGAGCCTTTTTTTCCTTATAGATGGTGACCTTTTGACCGGGCGTCAGCACATGCACCCCGGCGGTCACCACCAGCATGCCGGGCAGCAGCCCGCCAGATATCACCACGTCGTTGCCGTCGGCGGTGACCACCTGCACGGTTTGCGACCGCACCGTCATGCTGGGCGCATCAAGCACCCAGACGGCGCTGTCTTGCCCCTGCTGGCGCAGTGCGCTGGTGGGCAATTTGATGACCTGCGCCCCGGCATGCTGCAGCGCGGCCGGCAACACCGACACAGTGCTGCCCAGCGGCAGATCATCTTTGGCTGCCAGCGCCACCTTGACGGTAAAAGTCCGGGTCACCGGGTCGGCGCTGGCCGCCACCTCGCGCACCAAGCCGGTCAGGCTGCGGCTGCTGGCCCACACCCGGATCAGCGCATCCGAGCCAATCTTGAGTGCCGCGAGCTTGTCTTCGGGCACCGCAAACACCACATCGCGGGCACCGTCCTGGGCCACCTGGACCACCGGCGAGCCGGCTGTCACCACCTGTCCGCGTTCGGCCAGCACCGCCGTCACCACCCCTGACACGTCTGACAGCAGATTGGCATAACTGCCCTGGTTGCCCTGTGCTGCCAACTGCGCCTGCGCCACATCAAGCTGGGCTTGCGCCGCCTTGAGCGTTGTGGCGCGCCGCTCGAGTTCGGCGCCACTGATGAAATTTTGTTCTTTTAACGACTGGTAGCGCCTGAAATCGGCCGCCGCCAGATCGCGGCTGGTTTGCGCGGCCGCCACCTGGGCACGCGCGGCATCGGTTGCCAGTTTCAGGTCTTGCGGATCAAGCTGGGCCAGCAGTTGCCCGGCCTGAACCCGCAGGCCCGGCTCGGCCGGTCGGGCGATCAGCTTGCCACCGACCCGAAAAGCCAGCCGCGACTCGACCCGTGGCTTGACCTCGGCGGCGTATTCCAGCAGCGCCTGGGCTGGCTGCACACCCACCGTCATGACCTTCACGGCGCGTACCGGCTGCTCCGGCGCTGCTGGCTTGGAGCAGGCAACCAGCAGGGCGACAACCGCTATAGTCAGCCCAAGCCGGGCCAGGCGACTTGGCGGACGGAAAATTTTCATGGCAAGACTTTCAAAAAAAATAGCCAACTTAATGACCAATTGGTTAGTAATTCTAAAGAATATTCAAATGCTGTCTAACCGCTGCCCATCAACCATGGTGTTCATTGCCACGGACCAAGGCCACTCCAAATGATGAATCCGTTCGCCCTGAGCGCAGTCGAAGGGTATGTAACTATGCTGGTGGTTCGACAAGCTCACCACGAACGGTAGTGTTTCACACTCACCCGATTTGCCTGTCATGCATCTGCCACCCCTGAATCCCGCCCCGGTACCGACTACGGCAGTTGCTGCCAAAGTCAGGCATTATGAAAACTTTCCGGTGGCCTCGCTGTTGTGCCCGGCGCAGTTGCGCCCGGCAATTGCGGCGATTTACCACTTTGCCCGCACCGCCGATGATCTGGCCGACGAAGGCACGACCAATGCCGGCACCCGTCTGAGCGATCTTCAGGCTTACCGGGCCGAACTGATGGCGGCAGCCAGCACAACGGCGCAAGGCCCGCGGCCGACCGCTGGCCAGCGCTGGCCACAGGTGTTTGCGCCGCTGCGTGTGGTTTTGCAGCAACATCAGTTGCCGGTGCCGCTGTTGACCGATTTGCTCGACGCCTTTGAGCAGGATGTGCGCTTTACCGCCGGGCAGCGCCGCTACGCCACCGATGCCGAACTGCTTGATTACTGCACCCGTTCGGCCAACCCGGTCGGGCGGCTGCTGCTGCACCTGTATGGCATCACCGATGCCGCCTTGCAAGCGCACAGTGACCAGATCTGCACCGCCTTGCAACTCATCAACTTCTGGCAGGATGTCAGTGTTGATGTGGCGCGCGACCGCTGGTACCCAAGCCGCGCGGCAATGGCCCGGTTTGCGGTGCACGATGCCGACCTGCAGCCAGACAGCGAGTCCCGCAATGCTGCACGAATGATAGCTAGCTACGTAGATGCAGCAAGGGCTGGCATGCTAAAAGGTGCTCAACTGGTGCACCATCTGCCGGGGCGCGCCGGCTGGGAACTGCGGCTGGTGGTGCAAGGCGGCTTGCGTATTCTGGAGAAGATCGAGGCGCTGCAATTTGCCACCTGGCGCAAGCGTCCCCGCCTGACGCTGCGTGATGCGCCGCTGCTGCTGTGGCGCGCCTTGTGGATGTGAAGGCGCTGGCCCCGAGTTGTTTAAACTCATGCCCAATGCCAACACCCGCCATCACACCGCAAGACTATGTGCAACAAAAAGCCGCTGCCTCGGGCAGCAGCTTTTATTACGCGTTTTTGTTTTTGCCGCCAGCCAAACGCGCCGCCATCACCGCTTTTTATGCGTTTTGCCGCGAGATTGATGATGTGGTCGATGAAGCCACCGACACCGGTGTGGCCGCCGCCAAGCTGGCCTGGTGGCAAGCCGAGGTGGCCCAGTCGTTTGCCGGAAAGCCAAGCCACCCGGTGATGCAGGCGCTGATGCCGGTGGTGCGCGACTTTGACATCGGGCAACACCATCTGCAGGCGGTGATTGACGGCTGCCAGATGGATTTGAACCAGACCCGCTACCTTGACTACCCCGGCCTGGCGCGTTATTGCCACCTGGTGGCCGGTGTTGTGGGCGAGGTGGCAGCCAAGATTTTTGGCCAGACCCAGGAGCAGACCACCGCCTATGCCCACACGCTGGGGCAGGCGTTGCAGCTTACCAACATCATCCGCGATGTCGGCGAAGATGCCCGGCGCGGGCGCATTTACCTGCCAATGAATGAGATGAAGCAGTTTGGCGTCAGCGCGCAAGACATTCTGAGCCGCCAGTATTCTGATCGGTTCACTGCCTTGATGAGCTTTCAGGCACAGCGTGCCCACCAGCTTTACCAGCAGGCGCTGGCCTTGCTGAACGCCTCTGACCGCCAGTCTCAAAAGCCCGGCCTGATGATGGCCAGCATTTACCGCGCGCTGCTCGCCGAGATCGAGCAAGACCAGTTTCAGGTGCTGCACCAGCGCATCAGCCTGACCCCGCTGCGCAAATTCTGGCTGGCCTGGAAGGTGCAGGCACTTGGGCGCTGGTAGCGGTTGCGGTAGCGGTTGCGGCCTGAACTGTCGGCCAGCAACGGCGCGCCGCCGGCTGCCCGGTGTGGCCCGCTGCCCAATCGTCAGGCCGACGCTGTGCCGATGAAAATCGCCATTGTCGGGGCCGGCTGGGCTGGCCTGACGGCTGCCGTGACCGCCCTTTTGGCCGGCCATGAGGTGACCGTGCTGGAAGCGGGCAGCAGCGTTGGCGGCAGGGCCAGAGCCTTGCCGGCAACATTGCCCGATGGCCGCCCGGTGCTGCTCGACAACGGCCAGCATATTCTGATCGGGGCTTATGCCGAAACCCTGCGCATGCTGCGTGTGGTTGGTGTCGATGTAAAGCAGGCGCTGCTGAACCTGCCAATGACGCTGCAGTTCCCGGATGGCGCCGGCCTGCGCTTTCCCGACTGGCCGACGCCGCTGGATGCATTGGCAGGCATTGTGGGGGCACGCGGCTGGTCGCTGGCCGACAAATGGTGCCTGCTGCGCGCCGCCACCAGTTGGCAGTACCGGGGTTTCGAGTGCCCGGCAAGCTTGAGCGTGGCCGAACTGTGCCAGCCGCTGACCGCCAGGGTGCAGGCCGAACTGATTGAGCCGCTGTGTGTGTCGGCCCTCAACACCCCGGCTTCGCAAGCCAGCGCCAGCGTGTTTTTGCGGGTGCTGCGCGATGCGCTGTTTGGCGTGGCGGGTGGCTCGCACCTGCTGCTGCCCGCCACCGATCTGGGCGCGCTGTACCCGGTGGCCGCCGCCGACTGGATTGGCCGGCATGGCGGCTGCCTGCACCTGAAAGCCAGGGTGCAATCCATCCACCATGCTGACCGGCAATGGAGCCTGCACGGTACCGGTATGGATCAGGCTGCCAATCAGCCGTTTGCTGCGGTGATTCTCGCCACTTCAGCATCAAATACGGCTCTAGCCCTTATGCAGTCTGCGCTGACAGCTACAACTGATATAGCAAACCAACTGCGCGACTGGGCCACAACCGCAGGCTCGCTCAGTTTTGAAGCGATTGCCACGGTGTATGCCTGGGCACCCGCCGCCGCCCTGCCCCGGCCCATGCTGGCATTGCGCAGCGATGCCGCCTGCCCGGCCCAGTTTGTCTTTGACCGGGCGCAGTTGGGTGGACCGGCCGGCTTGCTGGCCTTTGTGGCAAGTGCCGCCCAGGGCAGTCGCCAGACGCTGCAAGCCAGCGTGCTGGCGCAGGCCCAAAGGCAACTCGCTTTGACGCTGCAAGCAGTGCAAACCGTGGTTGAAAAGCGTGCCACCTTTGCCTGCACGCCAGGCCTGATCCGGCCAGCGCAAGCCATAGCCCCCGGACTGCTGGCCTGCGGCGACTATGTGGCCGGGCCTTACCCCGCCACGCTGGAAGGCGCTGTCATGAGTGGCATCGCCGCCGTGGCGGCCCTGCATGGGCCGGGCCATTGAAGTGTTGATGGTCCAGTGGCAGGCTGCGTGTGCCATCAACACGCAGCCTGCCGCCAGCCACACTGTCTCGAATGCGGATTTTCAGGAGCTGTTTTCAGCGTGGTCCGACCCTTCAGCGTCACGCAGATGAATCTGGTTTTTGGAAAAACTTCGGTCTGCTCCAGTTGCGTAAAAAGGTCACCGCTGAATTCTTTTCGATTTAGAAAATCAAACTCCCGCCTTAAGTGGGAAGCCACTAAGCAGATAGACTCAAAGCCTTCACCAAGGAGAAAAAGCATAGGCTACGCCGAATTGATTCAGCAGCGGGGGCAAGTTTTACCGCAGGAAAAGCAGGCTGAGATATTCGACTTTGTTGAGTTCATTGCCACTCGTCATCAAGCGCTGCAAGGGCCGACAGATGATCAACACAAGCAGCGTGTGCTAGCAGCACTTGTCGCTGCGCGGATGGCCTGGCCGGCAATAAATGCACAACAAATTGGTGAAATGACCACCCATCTGTGGTGTTAGCGCTTTTTCCATAAGGGTTTGATGGCATTTTGACGATATAAATCAGGAAAAACTCGCCCGGTAGGTTACCGGATCCAGAATGTAATGTTGATTAAGTGATCCGTGTAGATCGAACAACCTGGGCGCTTTTCTGAATTCAAACAAACGGTAGAGGTGAAACTGATCTTGGGCACCTTGGGACAGTGCCAATTCGCTGCCTGAGACGAAAAAGGGTGTATCGCGACCAAATGTTGTCGTCTTGACCTCTATCAAACGTTCTTTGCCGTCAGACTCAAAGGATAAAACGTCGTACCCCAAACCATCGCCTTTAGTCTGCGCGACATTTTCAACTTTGTCGGCGAGCCCATGCTGACCCAGTTCGACCAGACGCCAATGCTCGAACAAAACGATGAACTCTTCGCCAGCCAATCCGAGAGATCGGTTTTGGGCTTCGCGTTCAAGATAATCTCGTTTCACGGGTTTGAAAGCCAAGGGATTGCGTGGCTCACTCAACTTACGCTGATCATTTCTTGTCGGTGCTTCTGTCTTGACTTTTTTGAAGTCGGCTTGAGTCGGTGTGATGGCTGGCTGCTGCACTGCCGCAAGCGCTGCGTGATCAAGCGATGCTGCGCCGCTTACCTGTTCCTGTGCGATCACCCCTAGCAGCGCCTGATAGTTGAACCGTGGCTGATAGCCGCGAATGTAGGGAAATCCGAGGTCAATCATGGCCGCGCTGATATTGCAGTGTTTGAACTCGATAGAGCCATCAGACCGGCTATTGAGCTTGGTTTGCAGACTTCTGCGGTGTTCAGTTTTGTTGTAGTTCTGTCCAGCCAATTCCAGTGTGAGCATTTTCAGATAGTCCGCCACAATGGCTTCGACTTCTTCGCGTGACCAATCCATATAAGATCCTCATTTATGTTACGCCGTGGGCCACCACCAGTTGGTGCTCCTGCGCGGCCCCGCGCACCAGGTTCATGAAGGATGTTTTGCCCGAGCCGAAATGTGAAGCGGTCATGGTTGGTTTTGGTTAAGGTCGCCTTGATTGAAGGCGCATCTTAAGTCACACCTGCTGGCTGACTACTCAACTCCAGGCATCCATCAAAGCCTCGCCCTGCTCAATCACAAAACCCTTGAACGTCGTGGCCGCTGGCGACAGCTTTTTGCTGCTCAGGTGCATCACAAAGCCATGCTCGGCCAGGGCAGCTTGCTAAAATTTATAAGAAATGTGCTTCCAGCCCTTATGCAGCAAGCGCTGACAGCTATCAAATTTGATAAAACAACGTTCATTCCAAAAGTCTCTGACACCATGACTGACAGCCGCACCACAGCAAAATTTGCCAGCATCGTCCGGGCTTTCAGTGCCACTGCGGCAAATACGCTGCCAGGCTTGCTGCGCCGGTGGAGTCGATAGCCCTTCAGTATTTCCAGACCCGCCAGCCCACCGGCATGGTCAGCGTCATGCCATCCACATCGGTGGTCCGGCCGGCTACCAGACCCGCCACCGGGCCGCCTTTATGATCAAGGCATGACTTTGCCCACCTGACTCCCGATGAAACTTGCGTTGAAGATTTTTGCGCTGCTGCTGACGGCGGCATTGCTGGCGACGGCCGCTGCCGGTTTTTGGTATGTGTGGCCCAAACTGCCGCAACGCTCGGGCGAGGTGCTGGTGGCGGGCCTGAGCGCACCGGTCAGCGTGCGCTATGACGACCGTGGCATTCCGCACCTCAAGGCCGCCAATGAAATCGATCTCTATCGGGCGCTTGGCTATGTGCATGCCCAGGATCGCCTGTTTCAGATGGACATGGCGCGCCGCTTGGCGCGTGGTGAACTGGCCGCCGTGCTGGGGCCTCGGCTGGTCAAGACCGACCGGCTGTTTCGCACCCTGGGGCTGGGCCGCCATGCCGACCAGGTGGTTGCCAAAATGAACCTGCAAAGTGCGGCAGTGCTGGCCCAGTTGGCCTATCTGGACGGCATCAACCAGTTTCAGGCGAGCCATCCGGCGCCGATGGAATTTGACATAGCCGGCATTCCCAAACGCCCCTTTACCCTGCAAGACAGCGTGGCGGTCACCGGTTATCTGGCCTATAGCTTTGCCGCCGCCATCAAGACCGAGCCGCTGCTGAGCTATGTTCGCGAGCACCTTGGTCCCAACTACCTGACAATTTTTGACCTGGAATGGAACCCGCAGGGTGTGCTCAGCCCGCCCGCTGTTGCCGCCGCTCAGCCCGACTGGCAGGCGCTCAGCCAGCTTGCCCAGGCCAGTGGACAAGCGCAAGACATCGCTGGCGTGCCACTGTTTGAAGGCAGCAACGCCTGGGCGGTGGCGGGGCCGCGCACCTCCAGTGGCCTGCCAATGCTTGCCGGTGACCCGCATATCGGGTTTTCATTGCCGGCCGTCTGGTACGAAGCCCACCTGAGCGCACCCGGGTTTGAGCTGTATGGCCATTTTCATGCGCTCAACGCCGCCGCCCTGCTTGGCCACAACCGCCAGTTTGGCTGGAGTCTGACGATGTTTCAGAACGACGACATGGACCTGATTGCCGAGACCGTCAATCCGCAGCAGCCCAGCCAGGTCAAGTTCCACGACCAGTGGGTCGAGCTTGAAACCAGCGAAGAAGTCATCCAGGTCAAAGGTGCCAAGCCAATCACCCTGACACTGCAGCGTTCGCCGCACGGCCCGATCATCAGCAACGCCTTTCGCGACACCCTGGGTGAGGCACCGGTGGCGCTGTGGTGGGAGTTTCTGAAAACCGACAGTTCCTTGCTGGAGGCTTTTTTTGCGCTGAACCGGGCCGACACCCTGGCCAAGGCCAGAGCCGCCGCCAGCCAAATCCATGCGCCCGGCCTGAATCTGGTGTGGGCCAGCGCCAGCGGCGACATTGGCTGGTGGGCGGCGGCCCGGCTGCCGATTCGCCCGCCCGGCGTCAACCCGGCGTTTATCCTCAACGGTGCAACGGCTGAGTCTGACAAATTGGGTTATTACCGCTTCAGTGACAACCCGCAAGAAGAAAACCCACTGCGTGGCTACGTCATGTCGGCCAACCAGCAGCCCCGCTCCACCAGCGGCTTGCCGATACCGGGCCACTACAACCCGCCCGACCGGGCGCAGGCGCTGGAAGACCGGCTCGGCAATAACGACATCCAGTGGAATGCGCTCAACAGCCAGTCGCTGCAACTGAGCACCCAGACTGGTTACTTCTGGCGGGTGCTCGAACCGCTGCTGCCGGTGCTCAGCGAGGTGGTGCGCGATCCGCTGGAACGCTCGGTGTTTGACAGCCTGACACTGTGGGACGGGCAATACACCGCCTACAACATCCCGCCGACCGTGTTCACCCAGTTTTTGTATGAAATGGCGCGCGCCGCGATGGCCGATGAGCTGGATGAAGCTCAATTCAAGAGTTTGCTGGGCACGCGCGCGCTGGACCTGGCGCTGCCGCGCCTGGCGGTCGATGAAGCCTCGCCCTGGTGGGACAACATCAATACCGGCAAGGTCGAAACCCGCAAGGACATCATGCGCATTGCCTGGCGCGCCAGCATGGAGCACCTGAAAAAAACATTGGGCAAAAGCCCCAACGACTGGGGCTGGGGGCGCGCCCACACGCTGACCCATGTGCATCCGCTGGCCGCGCAAAAACCGCTTGACTGGCTGTTCAACGTCGGCCCGTTTGAAGCGCCCGGTGGCCGCGAAGTGCCCAACAACCTGGCCACTGCAATTGGCCCGGCCCCCTGGGCGGTGAACTATGGGCCATCAACCCGTCGCATCATTGACTTTGCCGATGCCGCCCAGGCACGCGGAATCAACCCGGTAGGCCAAAGCGGCGTGCCATTTGACCGGCATTACCAGGATCAGGCCGCCGCTTTTGTGGTCGGCGGCTATATGCAGCAATTTCTGAGTGAGCCGGACGTGCTGGCCAACAGCCGCAGCACGCTCACCCTCAAGCCGCCACCAGTGGCCGCCGCCAGCCCGTAGCGCCGAGCCGGTGATCGGCCAGCAAGCCCTGGCGATTGCCGGCTCGACCGGCTTAGGTTTGATTCATTCAGCCGGCAGCGCGATCTGCTGGTCCACGCTGAACTGGTAGTCGCGAAAGATGTGCTCGGCACTCAGGCACTGGTAACTGCCTTCGGCATTGCGCCGGCTGGTGTCCTTGAGCCGGTAGGTCATGTGGCCGCAAGTCCAGAGCTTGAAATTGCGCATCTGGGTACACAGGCAGGTTTTGTCCTGGACCGATATATTCTTGCCATCCGGGTGCAAGGCCAGTTCGCGGTTGTAGGCCGTGATGTAGGCGCAATTGCCATTGCCATCGAGCAGGTAGCCATAAGACTCGCAATTGGGCCGAATGCCGTCCCCAATGGCGGGCGAACTTTTGAGCATGCGCATCGGATAGCCGGTGGGCGAAATGGTGTTGACGACAATATCGTCTTCGCTGGCGCGAAAATAATCCTGCTTGACGGCCGTCGGCAAGCCACATTCATCGGCTACGGTAAAGCGCGTGGCGACCTGCACCGCCGCCGCGCCGGACGCCAGAAACGACACCGCATCGCTGCCGGTAAAAATGCCGCCAGCGGCAATCACCGGAATGCCAAGCTGTTCATTTTTCACATAGGCGATGACTTCGGCGATGATGCTGGCCAGGTCGTACTGCGCCCAATCCATGCCAAAGCCGAGATGACCGCCGGCCAGCGGGCCTTCGACCACGACAAAATCGGGCAGGCGGTTGAGGCGCGCGTTTTTACGCAAAAACAGTTGCAATGCCCGCACGCTGGAGACGATGATGCCCAGCCGGGCATCGCGAAATCTTGGGTGGTCGGCGATCAGGCCAAACGAGCCCAGGTGCAAACCGGCACTCAGGGTGATGCCGTCAATGCCGGCATCCAGCGCCGAAGCCATGCGCACCTGCAGCGTCTCGCGCGGGCCGTTCATGGTCAGCTTTTCCATGCAGTTGACAAAAATCAGGCCATCGCCTTTTTTGGCTTCCATGGTGGCGCCAACATGCCGGCGGGTGGCTTCGGCCAGAATGTCGAGATCAAACTTGACGCCGGATTTGTCGGCGTTGAGGATGTTGTGCTTGTAGAGCCGGGTTTTGTCCTTGACAAAACTGGTGTCGAAACGGCGGTCTGACACATCGTTGACCATGGCATCTGAAATATGCCCGATGCCGCCCAGACGGGCCGCCTCCAGCGCCAGCTCGGCGGTGGAAATATCGACCCCCATGCCGCCCACCATGATCGGCACAAGCTCTTTTTTGCCGAACCTGAGGCGAAAATCATCCACACGTTTCATGAAAATCCTTGAGCCAATTGACTCCTTCGAGGCGGCCAACAGCCCGTGCGCACCCGGCGCGAAGAAGCAAAAAAACCGGCAAGACAAAATGATCTTGCCAGCAGCGGATTCTAACGACCCCCCTTTGTGCCTTCATGTCCTTGCCAATACCCATGACGAGACTGTTTTAATCGGGTGTTTCATCATTTTGTCGCATGCCTCATGAACGCCACCACACCGCCCCGCACCCGCACCACCGCTGCAACGCCCAAAGCCCTGAAGGGCGTGCGCATCCTGAGCCTGAGCCTGAACCTGCCCGGACCAGCGGCGCTGCAGCGCTGCCGCAGCATGGGTGCGCGCTGCACCAAGCTGGAGCCGCCTGCACCGAGCCAAACGGACAACTCCGGTGGCCTGACGGGCGATCCGATGAGCGGCTACAGCCGCACCGGCTACCAGGCCTTGCAGGCCGGTCTGCGCCTGCTGGTGGCCGACCTGAAAACTGCGGCGGGCCAAAAAACCTTGCAGCGCGAGCTGGGCCAAGCCGATGTGCTGATGACCTCGTTTCGGCCCAGTGCCTTGCGCAAGCTGGGGCTGGACTGGCCGACGCTGCAGGCGCGCTACCCGCAACTGTCGATGGTGGCCATCGTCGGCGCTGCCGGGGCGCTGGCCGAGCAGCCGGGCCACGACCTGACCTATGTGGCCCAAGCCGGGCTGGTGACCGGGCTGGAGCTGCCCGCCAGTTTGCTGGCCGATATGGCAGGCGCGTTATTGGCCAGCGAGGCGGTGCTGCAAGCGGTGCTGCTGCAGCGCCAGAACGGCTGGGGCCAGCGGCTGGAGGTGGCGCTGTCAGATGCCGCCCGGCACCTGGCGCTGCCGCGTGCCTGGGGCTGCATGCAGCCCGATGGTCTGCTGGGCGGCGGCCATGCCGGCTACCGCCTCTACCCGTGCCAGGATGGCCGGGTTGCGCTGGCCGCGCTGGAGCCGCATTTTGCCCAATCACTGTGTGCTGTCGCGGCAATTGCCTGGAGCGGGTTTGCCGTGATGCAGGAAGCTGCCACGCACCGGCAACTGGCCAGCTTTGTCGCTTCGCGCACCTGTGCCGAACTTGATGCACTGGCAGCAGCGCACGATATTCCGTTGCATACGATATTAAATAAATAGCTAGAAGCGCTTATTGAACCTGGGCTAGAAGCATTTTTTATATAAAAATTGCCCGCAGGGTGCAGTGCCTATTTCGCCATTTGCGACAAGATGAGCTGATCGCCGATCAGCGAGCCATATTCCCACGGTTCCTGGGTGTTGGATGTCATTTCTAGAACCGTCTTGCGCACCCGGCGCATCACAATGCTGATGTCCAGCGGTGCATCCAGATGTTTCAACAAGGCGGTCGTGTAGGGGCTGTTCCTGCCATTGCCGTCGGCCGCGACCATGCCCTCTTTGGTGGCATAGGCGATCAAGGTGCCCGTGGCCGCCGACACAGGTGCCAGCCCGACACTGGCCCCGCCTCTTGCTGCAAACAGCGATCTCGCAGCCGGGTTGTCACGGCAGGCATCCAGAAACACCAGCCGGGTCTTGGCCGGCATGTAGTCGAGCACCACATTCAGGGCAATGCCGCTCAGCTTGATGTACCCGGCTGAAATACCGTCGGCTTTCATATTGGTCGGAATCAGGTAATTGACCCCGTCAACCTGGATGCCATGACCGGCATAAAAAAGAAGGTTGACATCCTTGCCAACGGCTTTGGCTGCGTAATCATTCAAGGCTTTGACCAGCACGTCCCGGTCGGCATCCATAACCAGGTCAACCTGAATCCCGAAGCTGCGCAGTTTGTCGGCCATCGCCTGCGCATCCAGTTTCGGATTGGGCAGGCGCTGAAAACTGATGTAGGCACTGTTGCCAATCACCAATGCGCTCGACGTCAGTTTGGTTACCGCAGCAGTGGTACTGGCCGCTTTTTTGAGGTTCTCGGCGGTTTCAAGCTCCCGAATGGCGATCTGTTCGCGCAGCTTGAGCAGTTCGGCATCGCGTTGGCGCGCCTCGCCTTGCAGCTTGGCCATTTCCTGGTTTTTTTGCAGTTGTTGTTCCTTTTCAAGCGCTGCCCGTGCCAGACGGTTTTGCTCTTGCGTTCGCGCCGCTGTTGCCAGCGCCTCGGCCTGGGCCGTTTGCCGATCACGCTCGGCTGCCCGAGCTTGCGTTTCGGTTGGTGCCCGGGCCGACACGCGCGCTTCTTCAGCGGCCTGGGCCAGTCTGGCCTGCTCTTGCGCACGGGTATCTTCAGCCGCCTTGGCTACTTGGGCCGCTTCAGCCTGGCGTGCATCCGCAGCCGCTTTGGCTACTTTTGCTGCCTGAAGTTTTTGAGCTTCCTCGGTCGCCTTGGCCAGTCGCAGTTCTTCAGCCTGGCGCGCGTCGGCAACCGCCTTGGCTGCTTTTGCCGCCTCAAGGTTTCTTGCCTCCTCAGCCGCTTTTGCCAGCCGCGCTTGCTCGGCTTTGCGCGCTTCGTTCAAGGTATCTGCCACTGGCACCTGGCTGGCAACTGTTGCAGCCGTGGCGACAACGGCTTGTTTAGGTTCGGTTTGGTTCAGGGCACGGTTGCCCAGGGCAATCTGGCGCTCATACAGTTAGGTTCTGGCCGAGAACTCGGCGCGAGTCAGTGCGCTTTTGCCATTTTCCAAAATGATCTCACACTGGCACAAGGCAGCGTTGCTGGCCTGACCGGCTGTCGTTAACGCCTGCTTGAGGCGTTCATCGCATTTTGGCAACGCCTCTTTGGCATCGAAACCAGACCAGTCCCAGGCGATGTACTGCGCAAACGGGCAACTCTGCGGGTCACGGGTAACCGCAATGGCGTAACTGCGTTTGGAATCGGCAACAGCGGTATAACTTTGGGTCGGCTCACCGGCTATCAGACCCTGCCGGTTGAGAAAGGAGAACTCCTTGAGGCAAGCACTCGGACCATCGCTGAACTGAGCCTTGCGGTCAAAGAAACCGCATGAACTTGACTGTGCCTGGGCGACCGACACCGCAAACAGGCCAAAGAGGGTGACCAATGCGAAGACCAGTTGTTGGTGGATTTTGAAATTCATGCAGCCTCACGGAGGACGATGGTTAAAGGGCGACCGGTCTTGCTGGATTTTGACACGGGCTGATCCGGTCAAAATTTGGGATCAACCGCCGCCACCGCCGCCGCCGCCGCCGCCACCTCCTCCTCCTCCTCCTCCGTCAGGTTGACCCGTCAAAGAAACATCGATAACCGACACCCGTGCGCTTTCCTGAATGAACTCGGTAAATGTCGCGTACAGGATTTCCGGGCCTTCGGTCAAGAGATCGGCGGCAAGATCGACCTTAACCGTGGCTTTGCCATCGGCACCCACGTTTACCGATCCTGTCATGGCCACGCCAGCCAGATCTGCTGCGGTGATGGTGCCTTTAAGCGTGTAATGCAGCACAGTGCCTGGGGCCACTTGGCTGGTGCTGACAACAAAACTGACCGATTTGCCTTCATCTATGGTCAGCGCATCTGCGGTGAGCGTGTAGGTTGCAGGCACGACGACCACTTGGTCCGTCAATGATGTCGTGTTGGCGGAGTTGCTGGCGTAGGCATAGGCCGCAGCCACTTCGTTGTTCCAGGCGACGGCGGAGGCGTTGTAAACGGCAAAGTCGCCACCCCTGGTTTCCAAGCTCGAAATAATCGATGCCAACTGCAAGGCGACGATGCCGACATTTTCAATACCCACTTGTTCGATGACGTCACCCAGCACCGGTTCCAGGCTCAACACGGTGGCATTGGTGCTGGGCAAAATGCCCATGTTGGTCAACAGCAGGCTGGCCAACGCGAATGGTGTCTGGTGAATGTAATGCGCGCCAAAGCTCTTGGCATAAGTCAAGTAACTGACCATGCTGGTGGAGTCGGCACCGCTGGCGATTTGGGCTTTGGCGCTGGCCACCTGGCTGTTGAAAGTGGCATTTCCAGGCGAGGTGTTGGCAAACGCGCGGTTCAGTGTGGACACGGCGGCTTCTGCGCCAAATACCTGGGCAGTCATGTCAAAGGTTTTGTCGGAAAACTGAAGTTTTTCGATATTTCTCAGGCTGTCGGTGCCGTCGCCACCGGTTCGATGGTCGGTCAGGGTGGCGGTACCCAGAAGGCGGTCGTAGCTGATGGTGTAGTCGGCAAACTGGCCAGAGAACACTGCCGTATCGGTGCCGGCACCGCCGTCAAAGCTGTCATCGCCTTGGCCACCAGAGAGGACATCATTGCCTATGGTTTGATTTGGCGCGCTCTGGGTGGTGAAGTTGTAGCTGCTGCTGCCTCGGTAGGCGTTGCCCGCCAAGTCCTTGATCGTGCCATTGCCAAACTCCACTTTGTACCCGGTGCTGTAGCCCAGATTAACCGATGGGTTGATGGTCAACGCGCTGCCCGCAATGCTCAAATTGTTGCTGGTGGCTGCGTCATAGCTGGCGATTGTCGCGCCAGCGGCAGTCTTGAGAACAATAGTGCCGGTGCCTTGGGTGATGGCTTCACTGAACGTGACGACGATATTGCTGGCGAGGGGCACACCGGTGGCCTCGTCGGTCGGGCTGAATGCCAAGACCACGGGTGCGCTGGTATCGGGTGCAGTGCCGGTCGTGAAGTTGTAGCTGGTGTTGCCCGGATAACTATTGCCAACGTAATCTTGAATGCTGCCTGGTGCAATCTCCACTTTGTACCCGGTGCTGTAGGCCAGATCGACCGATGGATTGATGGTCAACTCGTTGCCTGCGAAGCTCAGTCTGTTGCTGGTGGCTGCGTCATAACTGGCGACGGTTACACCAGCGGTGGTCTTTAGAACGATGTTGCCGACTCCTTTGGCAATGGGTTCGTCGAAGGTGATGACGATGTCGCTGGTGATGGCGACCCCTGTAGCTTCGTCGGCCGGGCTGAAGCTGGTGTCGGTGGGGGCGATGGTGACAAAACTATCGATGGTGTATGTCAAATAGATGTCACTGGTCACGGGTACGGTAGCACCGGTGGTGTTGTACCAGCCAGAGCCTCCATTAATGGTGAAGACATCACCGCCAGCAGCGGTGATCACGATCGACTTGCCAGTGGCAGTCTTGCCAGTCCAGTCGGTGACTGTGAAGGTACCGCCCAACGTGGCTACGATGCCGGTGCCGGCCAGTGCAGTGTTGAACACGTTGACCATTTGCTCATAGGTGTCAGCAGCGGCAACGGCGGCCTTGTTCAGGTCAATCGTGGTCCGCACGCCGTTGATGTCAATCTTGAACTGGTCGAACGGCCAGTTCAGCAGCGGGGTGGCGGCCGTGGCCGCGTTGCCGGCAGCTCCCACGTCCATTATGTTCAGTTTCAGGTTGGTGGTGAGGAAGGACGCCAGTGTGGTGAAGTCTTGGCTTGGGGTTCCTGCAAGGCTGCTGCCATTTAATCCGGGTTCCTCGATTGGGCCAGTCGTGTGCTCCAGCACCCAGTCGCCACCCAGCGCCACCGCCCCGGTGGCGTTGACAGAAGCCGCCACATCCGCCCCGCTGGCCTGCGCCAGCGAGGTGATGAACTGCACCCCGGCATCCCACTGCGCCACATTGCAGCCATACAGCAAAATGTCCCCGGTCAATGTCAAGGCACTGCCAATGTCGGCAAGCTGCGACCCGTAGGCAGCAAGGTTTGCACCATTCAGCACCGTGCTGCCCAGAACCAGCGCCCCCAGGCTGCCATGCGAGATGACATGAATCGCATCAATGCCGCTGCGCCCCTTCAGCCAGGTGGCCATCTGGCCCAGGCCATCCGCAGCGCTGTCCAGAACAAACACCTCCGCTGTGTCGTTCAGGCCGTCAATAAAGGATGCGTAGTGGCTAACGCGCGCGTCAACGAAGACAATGTTTTTGGTGGTCATAGCAAGTAAACGGTGAAAAACTGAAAGAGGCTCAAGGACTGGCAATACAGATGCCAGTGTTTGCCAGGCTTGGGGTCTTGCTGCCCGGTGCGCCCAGGGCAACCGCCTTGCCGCTGACTAGAGTGGTTGCCATTGCCACTGTACATCACCCCACAGGATGAATGATGCAAATAAAAATCTTTTTCCGATGGCCTGAAAAAAACAACAAAATCAGCCTCTAGCCCTTATGCAGCAAGCGTGCGTAGCTATACATATTAAATCGATCAGGCACTAGGCTCCATGCACTGAAAGTATCCGTCCCAGCAAGTCCGAAAGTGTTCGGGTCACTCATCTTTTTTACCAACAAACCTGTGGCAAAGGCGGGAAGCAGCCGACTGGAGGTGAGCGATTGGCTGGCAAATCAGTGTGTCACCCCGGCGGGCTGGTATCGGTTATCTGTCATTTTTGATAGCTGCCAGCGCAATAGCCATATCGGCTACACGCTGATTTTGTATAAATTCTTCAAGCGCTGCGGCAAATGTTAAAGCCAAAACAGCGCCGACCTGCCACATGCTGCGTAGCTACTGCCAGCATGAAATCATCATGCTGGCACTGACCGGCTTTCAGGCAACCAGCAGCTTTTGATCGCGGCGCAGGGGATAGGGCCTGACCAACACCTCGGCAGGAAGCTTCAAGTTGCTGGCAAGACGGCGAATCATCTCCAATGTCAAAGGGCGATTGCGGTTAAGAATGTCTGCCACGCGGCCACGTGCGCCAATGTAGGGTTCCATATCCTTGCGCGTTAGTCCGCGGCTTTCCATGACATGGGTGATGAACTCGATCGGGTCCGGGTCTGCAATCGGGTAATGCACACGCTCATAGTGTTCAACCAACAGTGTGAGGATGTCGAGCTTGTCTGCATCGGCCGACTTTGCCGGTGCATCCCAAAGGCGCTCGATCTCTGCCAAAGCAGCCTGGTAGTCTTTCTTGGTGTGGATGGGTTTGAGTTCCATGCCTGCTCCTTCAAATCGTTTCAACATCAATCTTGTCGTACTGCCGATGTGTGCCGATGAACCGGACAAAAATCAAGCCACGGTCGTATCTCACCGACACCACCAGCCTGTAATCATTGCCCTTGATATTGAAAACAACGCGGTTATTTACAGTGAAACTGGCACTGCGATAGGCCTCTTTGATATCAGCCGGAGTTTCCCAGTCGGCCCGACTCGCCAGGGCATACCAGGCGCGCAACGGCGTTTGGGCATCTGGGTACTTGTCCCAGAAAGAGCGCAGGGTTGAGAAAGCAATGATACGCACAATCGCATTATGTTACCCATTTGGTATCAATACCAAGACACCGAGAATGAGGGCCGGTCTTGTAACGAGGGACACGGTTAAAGGCGACCGGTTTTGCTGAATTTTGACAGGGGCTGATCCGGTCAAAATTTGGGATCAACCGCCGCCACCTCCGCCGGCTTTCAGACAACCAACAAGTGCTGATCGCAGCATCATCTCCAGTGCAAAAGGCGATTGCGGTCAAGAATGCCTGCAAGACAGCACCGACTTGCCTAATACTGCGTAGTTTCTGCTAGCATGAAACCATGCATGCACAACAACCAAAGGAGCGAGCCATGCAAACCATCAAAACCGTCGGTAAAAGCGGCCAGATTTCGCTTGGTCGGGCAATGGCTGGCATGAATTTCATCATGCAGGAACTGCCAGGCGGGGATTTGATTTTGAAACGCACGGGTCTGGTGCCTGAAACCGAGCGCTGGCTGCATCAGCCGGACATGAAAGAAAAACTGGCACACGCCGACCACTGGATGCGCGACAACCCTGCGTGCGAAACCGATCTTGACCAGTTTGATGCCACTCATGGGATTGGTGCATGACGGGTAACGATGCCAAGGTATTGCTCGGGCTGAAATGGGAAGAGCTAAAAAGCGTACCTGGCAAATTCACCGTCCGCTTGTCGCAGTCATGCCGCGCCATTGTTGTCCGTGACGGTGCATTCATGCGGTTTCAGTCCCTTCATCAAGACCACGATGAAGCTTACGGCAAGAGATAGCAGCTTCAGTTCACCCGCTTATGATCCGGTCAAAATTTGGCTCAGTGGCTACCACTGCCACCACCGCTACCATCTCCGCCACCCCCGCCTCCGTCAGGTTGACCGGTCAAAGAAACATCAATAACCGACACCCGTGCGCTTTCCTGACTGAACTCAGTGAATGTCGCGTACAGGATTTCGGTGCCTTCGGTGAATTGATCAGCGGCAAGATCGACCTTAACCGTGGCTTTGCCATCGGCACCCACGTTTACCGGTCCCGTCATGGCCCCGCCAGCCAGATCTGCTGCGGTGATGGTGCCTTTAAGCGTGTAATGCAGCACAGTGCCTGGGGCCACTTGGCTGGTGCTGACAACAAAACTGACCGATGTGCCTTCATCTATGGTCAGCGCATTTGCGGTCAGCGTGTAGGTTGCAGGCACGACGATCACTGGGTCCGTCAATGATGTCGTGTTGGCGGGGTTGCTGGCGTAGGCATAGGCCGCAGCCACTTCGTTGTTCCAGGCGACGGCGGGCGCGTTGTAAACGGCAAAGATGCCACCTTTGGTTTCAAAGGTCGAAATAATCGAACTCAACTGCAAGGCAATGATGCCGACATTTTCGACGCCCACCTGTTGGATGTAGTAACCCAATGCCGGTTCCAGGTCCAGCACGGTGGCATTGGTGCTGGGCAAAAGGCCCATGTTGGTCAGCAGCAGGCTGGCCAGTGCGAATGGTGTCTGGTCAATGTAATGCGCGCCAAAGCTCTTGGCATAAGTCAAGTAACTGACCATACTGGTGGAGTCGGCACCGCTGGTGATTTGGGCTTTGGCGCTGGCCACCTGGCTGTTGAAAGTGGCATTTCCAGGCGAGGTGTTGGCAAACGCGCGGTTCAGTGTGGCCACGGCGGCTTCTGCGCCAAATACCTGGGCAGTCATGTCAAAGGTCTGGTCGGAAAACTGGAGTTTCTCGATATTTCTCAGGCTGTCGGTGCCGTCGCCACCGGTTCGATGGTCGGTCAGGGTGGCGGTACCTTGGATGCGGTCGTAGCTGATGGCGTAGTCGGCAAACTGGCCAGAAAATACGGCCATATCGGTGCCGACAGCGCCGTCGATGCCGTCATCACCGCTATTGCCGTGAATGACATCGTTGCCAGCCTGACCGTACAGGTCGTCATTGCCATCGTCACCCCACAGGTCATCATTGCCAGCGCCACCCGAGAGGCTATCGTTTCCGCCGAAGCCGCGAAGCGCATTGTCATTGGCATCGCCAATCAGACTGTCGGCATGATCGCTGCCGTAGGCATTTTCAATATTGATCAAGGTATCGGTGCCTACCCCGGCACCGCTGGCGCTGCCCAGGATCAGGTTGACGATTACCGGGCCGGTGGCATCGGCATCGTAGAAAACAAAGTCATCGCCAGCGCCGCCATCAAGGGTGTCGTTGCCCTCGCCACCAACCAGAAAGTCACAGCCAGCGCCGCCGGAAAGGCTATCGTTGCCCCCATAACCTTGAAGAACATTGAATGTCGCCGCATCGCCAATCAGGGTGTCAGCGTACTGGCTGCCCTTCACACTTTCAATGTTGATCAGGCTGTCGGTGCCTGCCCCGGCACCGTTGGCAGTGCCCAGGCTCAGGTTGACGGTCACCGGGCCGGTGGCATCGTCATAGCGCACTTCGTCAAAGTCATCGCCACCATTAAGGCTATCGTTGCCCGCGCCACCGCTGAGCGTGTCACAGCCAGCGCTGCCATTGAGCGTGTCATCGTTGGCGCTGCCTGTGAGTGGGTCATTGCCTGTCGTCCCATTAAATGTTGCCATGATTGTTTTTCACGCTAAAGATGCTGGCATTGCTTGACTCTGCGAGCAAAGTGACAAAAGCAAAAAGTCAAAACCTGGTGGGTTGTAACATGGTTTTTGCGCAATTCATCCAGCGCCGATGCCCAATAACAGCACCAATGAATCCGTGAGTTTGAGGCCGGGTAGCACACGCGGCACTTGACGGCCATTTTGCATCTTAGTATGCTACGCACAATCATACTGAATACTGAACACTGAATACCAAAGGAATTTTATGCCAGCGTTACGTGCCTCATATTCCATTGCCGCCGATGTTTTACAGCGTTTCAATGCAGTCGTGCCGTCGAGTGAGCGCAGCCGGACTGTGCAGTCTCTGATGGAAAGTATTCTGGTACAGCGTGAGAAAAACCTGGAGAGCCTGGCCGCGGAGTTTGCTACCCATCCCGATTTTGCAGAAGCGCGCGCTGATGCCTTGCTGTGGGACGCCACCCAACTTGATGGCCTGTCCGAGCCGTCCGCATGAGTATCGAGCGCGGTGCCATTTATCGCGTCAACCTTGACCCCACATTTGGCAGCGAGCAGCAAGGCAACGCCAGACCTTGCGTAGTTTTAAGCTTGACTGCCTACAACCGGCAGTTGCGCACGGTGGGCGTTGTGCCATTGACATCATCCCCACGCGCACTTGCGCCGCTGATCGTACCCGTGCCGTCGGCCGGCAAAACAAACTCCATGGCCCTGTGCCATCAAATCCGCACCATTGACAAAGCGCGTATCGGCAAACTGCTGGGGGTGCTTGACCCGATAGACCTGGCGGCGGTTGAAGACGGTGTGCGCCGAGTTCATGGGCTGTAAGAATCAAAACAATAGCAGCTTTCGCTTGCAGGACGGGGGCTACAGCCCGATTTGATCAATATTTCGCAGCAAAATCGGTCAAACCTTCTTGGATGGGTGCTTTCACCAGACAGTTGGCACAAAACCTTCGGGGTTGCCGATCTCGATGCTGTCGCCGTTCTGGCGCAGCACATACAGGCCATGGGCCAGCGCGTAGTCTTTGACGGCATCGCTCATCACCATGGCGGCGACTGCTCCGAGTGCCTGGTGGTTTTTGTACAGCGGCAACAGGCGCTTGAGCTTTTCCATGCGCAGCAAATGCGCATCCACATGCTCTTGGGTGAGCTTGCTCTTGCATTCGACCGCCACCAAGATGCCGTCGTTGACCACCAGCAAATCAAGCTCGATCGCCTCGCCGCCACGCTTGGCCTGGACACCGCCGTGATAAACCTCATGAACCTCAATGCCCCGGGCCTGAAACAGCCGCACCACGGCGGGCGACACCATGTGTTCGACAAACTCGCCAAGCCGGTTGCCGATATCGCCGAGCCGCCTGGACAGGTTATTGAGGATGCGGTCCGTCTCGGCGGCGCGTTCCTTCATCTCGCGGTCATGCTCGGCGGCACGCGCTTTGATCTCGCGATCATGCTCGGCAGCGCGCTCTTTCATTTGGCGCTCGGTTTCGGCAGCGCGCTCTTTCATTAGCCGCTCGGTCTCCTTGAACTTGAGATCAGTTTCCTGGAACATGCGCCAGACATCCTCGAAGGTGGGAGCGGATTGTTGATGTGTGGTTGTCATGCTGGATTCTCCAGAAAAAAATAGCTGTCTTGATCTTATCCCGCGCATCAGTCCTTTTGCTCCTGATGACAAGCAGTTGATCATAAGTTGGGCAAACAAACACACCTTGGCGCAGCCTGGCGGTAAACTGAGCGCTTCCAAGGAGCCCGCCATGAAGTCCCCGCACGTCATTTCATACCCCGATATCCTCGGTGGAACGCCAGTTTTCATCGGCACACGGGTGCCCGTTCGCATCATCTTCGAGCACCTGGAAGCAGGCGATTCTCTGGAAGTCTTCCTGGAGGACTTTCCTTCTGTGAGTCGGGAACTCGCGATTCAAGTTCTCGAAGATGCCAAGATGGCCCTTGTGCTCGATGCGCATCCTGCTTGACGAATCAGTTCCCGGTCGCCTCGGCCCGCTGCTGACAGGACATTCAGCCGTCACCGTTCAGCGTGAAACACCCCCGTTCGTGGTGAGCTTGTCGAACCACCGCCTTGATGGAAGATCCCTTCGACAGGCTCAGGGCGAACGGTTTCATTATTCGGGGTGGCCGGCAGACCATGACCGTTAACGTGAAGCACCGCCGTTTGTGGTGAGCCTGGCCCCAACCGCGATCATATAAAAACAATAGCAGCCTGCGCTTGCAGGACGGGGGCTACAGCCCGATTTGATCAATATTTCGCGGGAAAATCGGTCAGACCATCTTGCCCGGCAGCCAATTGGTTTCTTTCGCAGTTTTATATCAAATTGGCCTGTAGCGCCCGTCCTGTTTGCGCAGGCTACCGAAAGCGTGTCCAACAGGCCAACTGCCAGACCTGACCCGGTGCCTGTGACTAGAATCATCAGCATGTCCCATCAAGACGATGATGCCTCTTACAAATTGCTGTTTTCTGCACCCGAGCTGGTGCGCGATTTGATTTTGGGCTTTGTTCCAGACCAGTGGCTGCACAGTCTGGATTACGCCACCCTTGAAAAAGTCCCCGACAACTACATCAGCGATGACCTGCGCCGCCGTGCCGACGATGTGGTCTGGCGCATCAAGGCTGGCGGTGAGTGGCTGTATCTGTACATCATGATTGAGTTCCAGAGCACGGTCGATGGCTGGATGGCGGTGCGGGTGATGACCTATGTCGGCCTGCTGTACCAGGATTTGATCCGCCGCCAGGAGGTGCTGCCACACCATCGGCTGCCTCCCGTTCTACCCATCGTCCTTTACAACGGCGATGCCCAATGGCATGCGGCGACCGACATTGCAGCACTCATTCCCAAAGCCCCCGGTCTGGTAAGCAAGTATTTGCCCAAGCTGGAGTACTTGCTGATTGACCAGAACCAATATTCGCCAGCGCAATTGGCACCGCTGAAAAATCTGGCTGCCGCCGTGATACGCTTTGAACATCCGGCAAGTGCGGCCGCGCTGCTGGAATTGATTGACAGCCTGAACGATTGGCTGGCCGACAATCCGGAACTCAAACGCACCTTTGCCATCTGGATTCGGGCCGTGCTGTTACGCCAAGGCAAGTTCAAGCAGGTGTTACCCAAGGTGCGAGACTTAAAGGAGCTAAAAATGTCACTGGCAGCACGTTTTGATTTATGGGAAACGCAATGGTTTCAGGAGGGTGAGAAAAAAGGCGAGCAAAAAGGTGAGCAAAAAGGGCAGTCTGGATTGCTGCAGCGCATGCTGGTGCGCCGCTTTGGCCCGCTGCCGCAAGACATGGTGCAGCGGCTAAGCAACGCCACGACGGATCAGCTTGAACTGTGGGCCGACCGGGTGCTCGATGCGCGCAGTCTGAACGAGGTTTTTGCTGACGCATGAACCCCACTCAACATACCGCCGTTCGTGGTGCGCTTGGCTTGAAGCGAACGGTTTCATTGCTTGGGGGTGGCCAGCAGACCATGCCAGTTAGGTCAAACTGGCCTGTAGCGCCCGTCCTGTATGCGCAGTGTGCTATTTTTTTTATTCCACTGGTGAAATTTTCCACCGGTTCAACTGGCCCTGGCGGGGCCGGTCAACCACCGCCAGATGCACTCCGCGCATCAGCGCCATGGCCTGCTGGCGCACAGTCGGTGCCAACCGTGTACTTGTGGTAGCGGCTAAAGCGCATCACCACCTGCTCGGTATGCAGCAGCAGGCGGCGGCAATCGCGGTAAATCGGAGGTAACGGTACGCTCATGGTTTTAAATACCCCAAGGCGCTTCGCGCCAAATCACTGACGGGCACACCACCCACCCAACCACCACCGCCACCAACTACCGCACCAGGCGCAAGTAGTAGTTGAAGTTGCGGTTGCTGTAGTAGGCGCCGCCACTGAGGAAATTGACGACCCAGGCGTCGCCGGCAAAATTATCATAAGGTGTGGAAGTCCAGTACCAGCTTTGCGTATTGGGGAACCAGGTGGTATCGATGGTGCGCGAACCCACGCCGGTCAGCACCAGTCCCTGCAACTCGGCCAAGGTGGGCAAGCGCCAGTTGTTGTAGCCGCACAGGGCGCTGGCATTGACCGCATTTTTGTAGCCAATCGAGTTGGTCGCTGCGTCAATCTGGCTTTGCGTCGGGGCCACATCAGTTGAGCCAGTCGAGTACTGAAGCGCCGTGGTGCTGTCGAAATTGGTGTAGTAGTTGCTGCTAGCCCGCAAGCCACTGGTGGGCTTGCCCTCCCAGGTCAAACCGGTGCTGTTGTCTTTCACGCAATCGGTGATCGGGTAACTGCCGACCGTGCTGTACCTGCCCGTCGGCGTTACGTCGGCTACGCAAGTCACCAACACATTGCTGACATTGGCTGCCGACATGACCCCGCTGCCGCTTCTGACGGTGCAGGTTTGCCCGGCGGGCTGGGTTTGCACCGTGACGTTGTACGAGGTGCCAGCCGCCAGCGCCGTGCCAAAGGTGAAATTGGCTACCGCGCCCGCAAAGCTCTTGCTGTCGGCCCCGGCGCTGAGCACCAGGCCGTTGCTGTTGCCGCTGACCGTGCCGCCCAGGGTAAACAGGGGCACCGAGTTGCAAGTCACCACAACACCGGTGACCGGCACACCGGTCATTCGGCCAGACCCGTTGCTGACTGAGCAGGTCTGCCCGGCGGGCTGGGTTTTGACCGTGACGCTGTAGCTGCTGCCGCCCGCCAGCGGGCTGGTAAAGGCAAAGCTGACATCGGGCCTGGGGGTGCCGGATGATGCAGTGACAGCGACAGCGGCAGTCTGGCCGTTGCTGCTCAGTTGCAGGCCGCTGCCAATCAGATTTTTCACCACACCGCCGAGGCTGGCGGCGTTGACGCTGCAACTCAGCGACACGTTATTCACATCGACAGCCGCGCCGCCATTGTTGACCAGACAAGTCAGCCCGGCCGGCTGGGTCGGCACTTTGACGCTACAGGTGCCGCCACCGGCAGCGGCCACCGGGCCGGCCAAAGCGAGGCTGCCGGCGCTGGCCGGCACCGCCTGCGCACGGCTGACGCTGCGCGGCAAATTGCTGGTGCTGGTGCTGGTGCTGGTGCTGGTGCTGGTGCTGGTGCTGGTGTTACTGTCCAATGGATAAACCGTGTCGGTGCAGACCACCGCCACTGTCGCCACATTGGCATCGCCCACCACACCGCTGCCGTTGCTGACAGTGCAGGTGGCTGCGACCGGCTGAGTGGCAATTTGCACGTCGTAGCCGGTGCCGGGCAGCAGCGACAACGGCAGCGCGAAACTGCTGGCGCAGTTGCCGCCGATGCTGATCGCGTCGCTGCCGTTTGTCAGCACCAGCCCGTCACGCGGGCCAGTGCCCGAAATGTTGCCGCCGATGCTGAGCAGCGGCTGCAGTTCGGTGGTGCCGCCGGGGTGCTGCACCACGGCCACGTTTTCAAGCACCCGTTGGTAACCCGCTGGCGGGCTGCCGGTGACGATTTTGAAGGCTTGCGTCAGGGCATCAAAGCTGGTCGGGTTGAGGTCGGCCTCCAGCAGTTTTTCTTTTAGATGGTTGTTCTGGGCCTGTCTGGCGATCGGCACCGCTGCCAGATTTTTCTGCACATCGGCAGGTGTCAACTGCGCCGGGCCACTGTGGCCAGCCGCCACCGCCACGTCAGACGCAATCGCATCGGTCAGCGCAGTCAGGTTGAGGGTGTAAAACTGGCGGCGGGCGGGGGCCGCCACCATGTCGCCGACCAGCATGGAGCGCCACGCCCGCTCGGGGCGCATGACGCTGGCCACAATCGGGGCGGTCATGCCGCGCAGGTTGATGCGAAAGTAGCCGTTGGCATCGGTGCTGGTTTCAATGGCGCGGTTGTTGAGGTCAACAAAACGCAGCCGGGTGTTGGCAATCGGGCTGCCGTCACTGTCGCCGCTTACGCCATCAGCACCGGCATCGCCACCATCGCTGCTGCTGCCATTGTTGTAGGCCGACAGTTGGCGCATTTCCTGGCAACTTACCGTGTTGTTAAAGCTGTCGGTAAAGGCCATGCACCCGGGCGCGGCGGCGGTGCTGCGACCACTGCCGCCCTCATCACTGCCGCCACATGATGCGATCAATAGCGCCACAGCCAGCGCCAGCAAACTGCCCCAGCCAATGCCGCCTGCGCGGCTGAAAATTGACACGCCTAATCCAGGCAGCCGATGCAACCGGCCTGAATTGAATGTGACAGCATGAAACACGCGCATGATTTTCCTTGGTCGTTTCAGAGACTCTGGTCCAAAAATGTTGACCAGAGAATCTCAATCCCGGTACAACCTTTCCAACGCATTTTCTTTGCGCGGAGGTTAGCACAGTCAAAAACCAGTCAAGGCGCACTTCGGCTGTACCGTTGGGGCCTGGCTGGGACAGATAGGAGTCCGCACCGGCCGGGCCCGCCGTTCTCTTCATATCAGTAACGACTTATCTTTACAATACAGGCCACTTTCTGCCGTCCGTGAAGGATTTGGCAGCCAGGCGCCTGCTGCCGGTTCAAGATTTTCATCACACAAGGAGTTTTCATGAGTACCTACGATGCCATTGGCCTGATGCATAGCATCAACGAGAACCTCGGCCCGTTTCGCAAATCACAAAGTGACACCATGCTGGGTTTTGGCCAAATGGCCAAGGCTGCCATGGCCGAAGGTGCCGTCAGCGCCAAAAACAAGGAACTGATTGCACTGGCCATCGGCATCACCCAGCATTGCTCGGGCTGCATCGCCTTTCACGTCAAGGCATTGCGCCGGCTGGGCTGCACCCGGGCCGAGCTTGAAGAGGCCATGGCGGTCTGTGTTTACATGGGCGGTGGCCCAGGCTTGATGAATGTGGCTGAAGCCCTCAGCGCCTGGGATGCGATGGAAAAAACCTGACCGGCCACCACAAATGCAGTTGAAAAATCAGGCTGGTGTTTTGCTGCCTATTTCAGGAAAGCATCCACATCACGCCATTGTTTGTCTTTGACCATGACAAACTGGCAGGTGCCATTTGACAGCCTGGCCCAAAGCCCGCCGATATCGCGGTCATCCTGCGCGTCGGTCCAGCCGTTGGCACCCTTGTATTCGACGATCAAAAAAGTGCCGTCGTTGAGTTTGCAAATAAAGTCCGGGTAGAAGCGCCCGCTGGCTTTTTGAAAGAAGAACGATGCCCCTTCGCGCCGCGCCAGGTTGCGCACCCAGTATTGCAGCCGTCCCTTTTGCGCCTGGGTGTCGAGCCACGCAGCACATTCAAATTCCTCTTTGCTGTCAAAGTCGCCGATGCGGCTGTAAAAGTGTCTGCGGAATCGGTGCTGCCCAAACCGTCCGTCGTAGTCACGGCTGGGTGCATACACTTCCGGCCTGAAGTCATAGACGAATGCACTCGAAACACTGACCCGTTCAGCAGCAGCTTCGCCAAACAAGCTCGTTTGATAGGCTTGTTCGACGGCCTCCCGGCGAAGTTCGCGAATCCGCGCCTCCAGCAAATTGCGCAGCAAAAACTTTTGCAAATTGGCCCGGCCCAGATCGAAACCGGGCTGCGCCAGCAAGTCAGCGAGCCAGCCCGACACAAAGGCCAATTTGCTCGCGTGGGTGATTGACGGCTCTGGCAGATTGCGGCACAACCAGGCCGCCAGCTTGACGCGGTCCCAGTGCTCCGGCATATAGGCCAGCCCCAGGTCACGCTGCAAATTGGGCATGAAGTCTTGCACCAGTCGCCCGGTGGCCTCGTCGATGTCAATCACGCCCCCCTCGCTGACGGTCAAGGCGGCACCCAGATGGGACAACTGCCCGGATGTCGGTTTGGCATCAAACAGCGACAACGCCCAGGGGTAGTCCAGCACCTCGGGGTCATCAAACAACTGCAACTCACCTTGCACCCACAGCGCCAGTTGCGGCACTTGCAGGGTCTGGCCTTGTTCAGCCGGGGTTTTGAAGAATTCAATGGCGCTGCTGCGGCTCTCGATGGCGGCGGCCTCAATCGCCGCTTTGGCCAGCGGAGTCGCCACAAGCTGCTTGAGGGCATGGGTTTCATCTTGGGTCAGCGGTGCCCGAATGGTTAGCGTGCTGGTTTTGCGGTCAAAGTCCACCTTGTCACTCAGGGTGCCGCGCAGGTCTTTGGGCAAGGCTTTGAGGTCCGGGGTTTCGTGCAAAGTGACCACCAGCGCTCGCACTTCAACCCGGCTGCCCAGTCCCTCCAGGTCATAGATTTGCTGCTCGTGGCGCGCCGCAATGACAAACTCGGCGACATCCTTGCGGTCAAAGCCAGCGCCCTCGACCAGCCGGTCGCGCAGTGCATTGGCGGTCTCAAAAAAGCTGCGAGACACCACCAGCGCATAAGACTGGTTGAGTTCTTTGGCCGCACGATGCGCAGCCCCCGGCTGGCGCAATACGCGCCCCAGCAACTGCTCGACCGAGGTGGCCGACTGCAATGCGGCCATGCTGACCAAAATATAGGCAAACGGGCAGTCCCAGCCTTCGGCCAGCGCCTTTTGGGTGATGACAAACTTTACCGGGCAGGCCGGATCGCTGATGCCAAGCTTGAAATCAGCGTCAACCTGCTCCAGCCCTTTTTCGTCGCTGGTGGCGACGATGATCTCTTGCTCTGGAATGCCATGGTTGGTCAACAGCTCCTGGCGCACCCGCTCGAAGTCCAGCCGGTCTTGTCCCTCGCGGCGCGGCTCGGACTGGATCAGCACCATCGGGCGCAGATATGCAGCACCGGCGCGCTGCTCATCGTCGGCCAGCTTTTGCAAGCTGTTGCGCCGGGCAATCGCATCGCTCAAGCATTGTTGCCAGTTGGGTTCGGTCTCCAGCAGCACCGGCAGCTTGATCATCTGCTCGGCCTTGAGCTGCGCGGCACTCACGCTGTGCAGCACATTGCTGGGGGTGCGCAGCATATCGGGCGTGGCAGTCAGCTCCATGATGCCGCTGGGGTTCAGGCGGGCCAGCATGTCAAAGGCCAGCTCGGTGCGGTTGTTGTGCGCCTCATCGACCACGATAAACGGGCGGCGCAGGCGCAGCACATTGGCCAGCGAACAGGGTACGCTGTCGCCGTCTGTGAGCAAACCCTGGCGCTGCGCCGTGGTCAGATTTTCAAAATGGTGCATCAGCGCGCCGCTGGACGCATAGACCTTGCGGCTTTCTTCGTCTTCCACCTGAAACGCCTGCCGGGTGGCGACGATCACCACGGTAGAAGTGTCGAGCGTGGCGCGCGTCAGGGCACGCGCCTCGGTCAAGTCCAGCACAGTGACTGGGCCGGCTTCGCGCAGCGCGGCGTTGAGCGGGTGATTGCGGTCTTTCAGGCCGCGCAGGGTTTGCTCGCGGATCGGCTTGCTCGGCACCAGCCACAGCACCACGCTGTGCGGCACCCGCAGCAGATGCGTATTGACCAGGCTCAGGCTTTTGGCCGCCAGCCAGGTTTTGCCGCCGCCGGTCGGCACGCGCAGGCAAAAGTAGGGCGTGTCCGGCGCAAAACCGGCCAGCGGCGTGTAGCGCAGGCTCTGGCCCCACAGGTCTTCGGTGACGGCAGCAAACGCCAGCGACGCGCGGCCATGCGTGTGGATGGCCTTGAAATAAGCCTCGACGCTGTCAAGCACGCCGCCTTGGCTGGCCGGGTCTTGCTGGTATTTTTTGGGGGTGAAATGGGTCATGAGGAGGATTGACCCGCCCAATATTGCGCTCTTCTTTTGTGATAACTGTGCGCCCAATCCTGGCACTTTATTTTCGTAATAAAGCGTTGCTTCGTCGAGTTCTACCTCAGCCAACGTGGCAAACTTGACTTGCATTAGCGTTTGCCAAAAATGGCTTCCATCGGCACCGCGTCAAGCTCTCCTCGACGGTGAGCCTCTAGCCGCCGAACAGCCTCGTCGCCCCAAAGGTGGTCGAATTCCGGATCTGGTTGATCAAAACTTTCATGTATTTTGTCAACCACCTCCAAACGCTCATGCGGTTTGAGCTTGAGCGTCATTGCGATGATTTCCTGTGTCGTCATGTCGGTCTCCTTCAAAAATTGATTTGCAACTGCGCCGCTGGCGACCTTTTCAGCCACAGCCTCTGCGTAAAACTTGCCACGTTCCAAGGTGGCGAAATCTTGCTTTCGGTAGCTATTTCGCATCCGACTCTCCTTCAGATAGGACACGTATCACAAATGCCCCAACACTTCCTCTGCGGGGATGCCAGGCTCCACGCCAGATCGGTGTGCTGCCAAACGGCGCAAGATATCTTCATGCCACAGATGTTCGGCTTGCGCCACTTGCGCCTGCATCGTTTTCAACTGGTCAGGTTTACAGGTTTCGGCAATCATTTCTTGGGTTTGCATTGCGCATCCTTTCAGTGTTCACAAGGGGTAATTTACACCGCCAGCGCATAGGGCGTTTGCTTGAAAGCAATCTGCTCGCGCTGCAGGCGCGGCGCGCCCAGGCGACAGGCGGCGGCATACACAGTCTTAGGGCCGGCAAAGGGCGGCAGGATGGCAAACACTGCCGCTGTCAGCACATTGCCGCCAGCCGCCGAAGTGTCTTTCAAAATGCCGTTGTAAAGCAGGTAAATAGCCCGGCCCTGGTAAACGCCGAGCAGTGGCGACGCACCAAAGCCGTCATTGCCGGGAATATCCGGCCCGTCATTCCCGCGAAGGCGGGAATCCAGCGCGCCCGGCGTATAGCCGCTGCCGGTCTCGATAAACCAGACAAACTCGGCCAGTTGGGCAAAGCTCACGTCATCGCGGATCTGGCCTTGCGGGGTGAACAGGGGTTCAATGGAGAGGGTACAGAACTGAAAACCGCCACCAAGTCCCGCCACCCACTTTTTCCCTTCGACAAGCTCAGGGCGAACGGTATCGGTACGGCTTTGGGTTGATGCTGAGCTTGACAACTCCGTTCGTGCTGAGCTTGTCGAAGCACCGGCATAACCCTGGCTTGCGCGCCTGACGCGCTCGGCGGTGACGTTTTGGGCAATGTTGGCATCCATCTCGACCAGGATGAATTGGCGCGTGCCGCCGTCTTCGGCGTTTTGCTTGAGCACGGCGTGACCGGTGGTGCCGGAACCGGCAAAGCTGTCGAGGATCAGGCTGTCTTTGTCGGTGGCGATTTGGAGGATGCGCTGGATCAGGCGGGTGGGTTTTGGGGTGGCAAACGCTTGTGCCCCCAAAATACCTCTGATCTCTTCTGCTGCCTCGTGGTTGTGTCCAAAATTTTCTGAAGTCCACCAAGTGCTTGGTGGCATCGTTGATTCTTTATCAGCAAACTGCTTGACATATATCTGCCAAATCCCTGCCTGTTTTAGCCACTCAATTTCACCCGCCGCAGTGAGTTCCTCAAAATAGCTGTGCTGACCTCGCCAACGGCCTTCAGAACCATCAGGGCGTACAGGCAAGATGGATGACCCATCAGGCGCAGTTAACTCGTAAAACAAGTTCGGTCTATCTTCCCTTTTTGCACCACTGCCTTCTTTTCGCCACTGACGACGGCGATAGTTTTTACCGGTTGTTTGATCAACATTTGTGAATTGGGCACTGTTTTGAATGAATCGCAAACGATTCAAATCGATAGCGTTACTTTTGCCATAGGCAACAATGTGGTCGTGATCCCAACTCACAAGCTTTGCATCCATTCTTGGGCTGTATGCCTTTTGCCACTCAAATTGAGCCACAAAATTCCCCGCCCCAAAAATCTCATCCATCAACAGCCGCAAGTGCGCCACCTCGTTGTCGTCAATCGACACAAAAATCGCCCCGTCCTCCCGCAAAAACTGCCGCAGCAGCACCAGCCTTGGGTACATCATGCACAGCCAGCGGTCGTGCCGGTCCAGCGTTTCGCCCTCCTTGCCAACTACCGCGCCCAGCCATTGGCGAATCTCGGGGCTGTTGACGTTGTCGTTGTAAGCCCAGCCTTCGTTGCCGGTGTTGTAGGGCGGGTCAATGTAGATGCACTTCACCAAGCCGGCGTAGCGCGGCAGCAGCGCTTTGAGCGCATGCAGGTTATCGCCCTGCACGATCAGGTTGCCGCTGCCCTGCAGACCGCACGACAGCGCGGGCACCGGTTCCAGCAGGCGATGGGGCACGTCTTGGTGGTGTTTGACCACGGCATCTTTGCCGATCCAGTTCAAGCTTGGCATTCAGGGTTCCATATCATGTTGATCAGCAAATCTGCATCGTTTGATTTTATATGCAAAATTGGCCTCTAGCCCTTATGCAACAAGCGCTGATAGCTATAACAAATATAGCTATTGTTGGTGCGTAAAGGCGTGCCCAAAGGTGAAATTGGCCGACTGCTGGCGCTGATTTCAGTTAGTCTTGGCACCTTCTCCATCAAGGGGTGCATTTTGATGAAACTTGTCTGGCCGGTGTTGCTGAGTTTTTTTCGGCCGCTGTATCTGGCCTATTCGGTCTGGTGCAAGCTGTTTCCGCTGGCGCTGGCGGCATTGGTGGCGCTGGCGCTCGGGGCCTTGCCCGACAGCGGCTCGGTGCCGCAGTGGGTCGCCTGGAGCCTGCCGGGTCTTTGGGCGCTGCTGGGGCTGATGGCCGTCATCCGCGTTCATGCGCGCCGCGCTGGCGATGATCCCAACCCCTGGCAAAGCGGATTCATGGCGTGGTTTGGCACCCTGAAAGTCTTTAACAACCCAGGCGGCTCGCCGGCTGTCAAGCTGCACTGGCCGTCTTGGTACCTGGTGGAAAACCCGCGCGGCTACCGCATCTCGGGCGCCAACCTGCGCGCCATTCTGGAGCTGTTGCAGCCGGGCGACATTTTGCTGCGCGGCTATGAAGGCTATGTCGATGGCGAGTTGATCCGCCGCTCGTCGCTGTCGGCGCAAAACGGCTTCAAGTCCGGCTGGTTTACCCATGTGGCGCTGTATGTGGGTGAACTGAGCGTGCCAGATGGCGCGCAGGTGCCTGCTGCCTTCAGGGCGGACCCGGCCTACTTTGCGCCGGGGCCGCAAATGGTGATCCACTCAATGGCCAAGGGCGTGCACACCGAGGACATCCTGACCTTTTTGCGCTGCGATTACCTCGCGGTGCTGCGCCTGCCGCCCGAACTGGCGCTGGCGCCGGGCCAGGTGGCCGACATTCGGGCACGCGGCAAACCGGCCCAGGCTCCCTCGGTCTCTGACTTGCAGGTGGCCGCCCTGCGGCAGACGCTGGCAGCCGGTGCCCCGGTACCCCGTGCCCAGGCAGTTGCAGCAGCCCGCCAGTCGGCGCTGGAAAAAATTGGCGAAGACTACGACTTTGATTGCAGCGACACCACTGAATTCAACCGCTTCAGTTGTGCCGAGCTGCTCTACTTTTGCCTGCGTGGCGTGCTGGGCGCACTTGACCTGAAACCGCTGGCCCATGCGTTTTACCCGCTGGCACCCTGGCAGACCCGGTTTCATCTGCTGGAGCGCATCACCATCACGCCCGACGATTACTATGATCTGGTGCGGCGCGACAAGCTGACCTGTGTGTGGGAAGACAGTTTTAGCCAGGCCAGTCATGCCTGACGCCACCACCGCGCGACACCTTTGCCACTTGCCCATCGTTTAGGAACTCTGCTCATGATTCTGGTTGCCGGCTCTGCCAATCTGGACTTTGTGGTCCGCGCCCCTCACATCCCCGCGCCCGGCCAAACCGTGCTGGGGCAAGACTTCAAGACCTATCCCGGCGGCAAGGGTGCCAACCAGGCGGTGGCTTGTGCCAAGGCCGGTGCGGCAGCCACCCAGATGCTGCTGGCGCTGGGGCAAGATGCCTATGCCGAGCCACTGCGGCGCTCGCTGCATGCCGCAAAAGTGCAGCTCAATCAGGTGCTGGCCCACGACCAGCCTACCGGTTGTGCTTTTATTTGTGTAGCAGATAACGCGGACAACGCAATCACCGTGGCACCAGGTGCCAACCTTTGCCTGCAGCCGCATCACCTGCCCGACCTGGCAGGTTTCAGCCATTTGCTGATGCAGCTTGAAATCCCGCTGGCCACGGTCACCGCTTACGCGCTGGCGGCGCGGGCGCAGGGCGTCAAGGTGGTGCTCAATGCCGCGCCGGCCCAGCCGCTGCCCGCCGAACTGCTGGATGCGGTAGATTTGCTGATCGTCAACGAAGGCGAACTCGCAGCACTGGTGCCCCATGCCGGCAGCCTGATCGTCAATCTGGCGCAGCTTGCAGTCGGCTGCGTGGTGGTAACGCTGGGGCAGCGCGGCAGCCTGGCACGGCTGGGCAATACTTTTTTTGTGCAAACCGCCTTTGCGGTGGAGGCAGTGGACACCACCGGTGCCGGTGACACCTTTTGTGGCGTGCTGGCAGCGGCCCTTGATCAGGGCCAGAGCATCACGCAGGCGATGCGGCAAGCCAGTGCGGCGGCGGCGCTGGCCTGCACCCGGCCCGGTGCGCAGTCAAGCATTCCATCCACTGCCGATGTTGCCGCCTTGCTGGCGGCCCAGCCAGATCAACCGGCCGAAAAACTTCAGGCCCTGCGCGCCTGGTGCGGTCTGGGCTAAGCGGCTGCGGCTTGATGAGGCAAGCTGGCATGGTCAGTCGGCCACCCCGAATAATGAAACCGTTCGCCCTGAGCCTGTCGAAGGGCATTTTGGTCATCGAGATGCTTCGACAAGCTCAGCACGAACGGGTGTATTTCACGTTAACAACGCATCGGCATCAACATAGGTGTAACCCAGATCCTGTGCCACGGCCGCATAAGTAACCTGTCCGTTGCATACATTCAGGCCGGCCTTGAGGTGCGGGTTGTCTTTGAGCGCCTGCTTCCAGCCTTTGTCGGCGAGTGCCACGGCATGGCCAATCGTGGCGTTGTTCAGTGCAAAGGTCGAGGTGCGTGCCACCGCACCCGGCATGTTGGCAACACAGTAATGCACCACCTCATCCACCAGATAAGTCGGTTCGGCATGGGTGGTGGCGTGCGATGTTTCAAAGCAGCCACCCTGGTCAATCGCCACATCAACCACCACGGCACCTTTTTTCATGCGCGAGATCATCGCGCGGCTGACCAGCTTGGGCGCGGCAGCACCCGGAATCAGCACACCGCCTACCACCAGATCGGCATCCAGCACCGCATCTTCGACGCTTTGCGCGGTCGAGAAAATGGTGTGGATGCGGTTGCCAAAGATCAGGTCAAGCTGGCGCAGCCGGTCCATGTTTTTGTCCAGCACCGATACCCGCGCGCCCATGCCGACTGCCATTTGCAGCGCATGGGTACCGACCACACCGGCACCCAGAATCACCACATGAGCGGCTGGCACACCCGGCACGCCACCGAGCAAAACGCCCATGCCGCCCTTCGATTTTTCAAGATGCGCAGCACCGGCCTGAATCGCCATGCGACCGGCCACCTCGCTCATCGGGGCCAGCAGCGGCAAGCCGCCACCGGGGCCGGTGATGGTTTCATAAGCAATGCAGACGGCACCGGACTTGACCAGCGCAGCGGTTTGATCCGGATCCGGGGCCAAGTGCAGGTAGGTGTACAAAATTTGCCCAGGGCGCAGCATGTCGCACTCTTGGGGCTGGGGTTCCTTCACCTTGACGATCATGTCGGCGGCGGCAAACACCTCGGCAGCACTGGCAGCCAGCGTGGCACCGGCGGCCTGGTACTGGGCATCGGTCAGGCCGATGGAGGCACCGGCGCCGGTTTGCACCAGCACCTGGTGGCCGTGGCTGGTAAGCTCACGCACGCTGGCCGGAGTCAGCCCGACGCGGTATTCGTGGTTCTTGATTTCTTTGGGTAGTCCAATCAGCATGGCTGGCTTTCGTAAGTTGCGAAAGCCGCAAGTGTCTGGCAAATGACAGCGCAAAGAAACAAAGATCAGACTTTTCAGCGCATCATTCTTGCCGCTAATGTTTTTTTTCATGGAGCGCGCCAAACCGCCTGGCAGCGGCAGGTTTCGCGCCGCTCAGGCCAGTTGACATCCTCCCCTGCCTGAAGGCAGGGGATTCCTACGGCGCTAAACATGAGTTGCCTCACACATAGTCACTTCGGTGGGTTCCTGCTTCACAGAGGCTGGTTTCGTCTTACGCTTACGCGCAAGGCCAGAGCCGTCCTCTCCACAGGCTGCAACGCGGTGTCCCCGCGCCAATACATTCATCGCGCCGACCACATCGGCGTTTTCCTCGTGGCCACAATCCACACACACAAAACTGGCTTGCGTTTGCCGGTTCTCCTTGGCAACATGGCCGCAGGCCGGGCAGGTCTGGCTGGTGTAGTGCGCAGGGACAGGTATGAGTATCCCGCCGTTCCAGTGGAGCTTGTACTCCAGTTGGCGGCGAAACTCGAACCAGCCTTGATCGAGGATGGCTTTATTCAACCGTTCCTTAAACCATAGACAAATATGCCACGAGCCTAAAATGCTCAAAATGGCACATCGTCCAGTACGTCAGCCGAACCGTTTTGCTGGCGATTCGCACCACGGAATTGCGCCGTGGAAGACCAGATAGCACTCGATGG
>CAIQOO010000034.1 GCA_903873485.1 uncultured beta proteobacterium
ATCGTAAAGTTGCGCAGAACTACGCCGCTACTACCAGCGTAAACACGAGCAATACTGAAAATTATCTTGTGCAACAATGGATTAACGATTTTGTTCAAGTCACCTGCTGGTGCCATCTGCGCAACTTTACGATGGTGGCCCATTGGGGGTGATGGCCGCCAATGTGCATAACCAGATTGACGAGGCGTTGAAACTGGCCGGTCTGCTGGCTATCACCCTGCTGGTGGCCTTCAAGCCATTGGTTCAGGGCCTCGATCAAGTGGACCCAACCGCGAGCATTTGTAAAGCCGTAAGCCAGATTGGCCGGGATCTCGGCATGAGCGTGCTGGCTGAAGGTGTGGAGACTCAGGCCGAGGGGCAGGCCGCCCAGGCTCTGGGCTGCGAGCTGGCGCAGGGCTGCCTGTATGGTCGCCCGGTGCTGGTTGAAGAATTCGAAAAGACCTGGATGACCCTAACTTGAAAATATTTTTTAAAGAGGTTAAACATGAAGCTAGTAATTATCTTGATGATTATTCTGTCGGGTTTTAATGGTAATCAGGCATTTGCCGACGAATTCAGGGTCATCGCATTTCATTATCCACCTTATACCTACCAGGATGGACGCGACGGGCTGGCCATCAAGCACATCAGAAAGGCATTTGAGCAGGCTGGTCATCGCATAACCGTGGACTATTATCCCGTTGCCAGATCATTCCAGAAATTTCTACAGGACAAAAATAGCTATTTTTCGGGTCATATTTCCCAGTTCAAGAAACAGGACGGCCTGGGTTATGTTGTTAATTTAAGTATTATCCATAAACTTCTGGTGCTGGTGGATTATATGGATACCGCCACAAGTCTAAAACGAATGGCCATACTGCCAGACGACCAACTGGGCACTGACATGGCCAACAAACGAAACGCACAAATTATCAATGTTGAATCCATGGAGCAGGCCGCCGAGATGATGCTCGCGGGACGTCTGGATTTAATACCTTGCCTGAATATCGAATGCGAAGCGCTCATCACTCAATCTCGAAACAGGTTGCGCGTTCTGGAAGGTTCCGAGGAACCTTTTGATTTGCAACTGGTTTACCACCGCAACAGTGATTTAGCGAAAGTGGCTTCATTACTGAATAACAAAGGCGCTTTCAAGGTGCCATGACTGCCGCAAGAATGCCACGACAGTCCGATGCCAATGATAGCCATGCGTCGCCGCTAGTCTTTATCCCATGAGCTACTGGCAAACGCTTGCGGGACGCCTGTTCAGGTTGGTCTTTGGTTGGTATCTGGCCTTGGCCGTTTGCGTGACCGCCGTGCAATTGGCGCTGGAATATGTCTCGATCAACCGCATGATTGCCAGCGACATGCACTCGCTGGGGCAATCTTTTGAAATCAGCGTCGCCAATGCGTTGTGGGCCTACAACCGACCACTCTTGAAATCGATGATTCGGGGTGTTTCCCAATCAAACATCGTCACCGGTGTCAGCGTGAATTCAGACCTAGGTGACATCCGTGAGGTTATCGGGAAAGTTCCTCAGTCCGATGAGGAGGGCTCGTTGGGGATCTTTCCAACCCACCAATACCACATGGTAGTGCTGAGCGTTACTACGCCCAAGGGCTCCGAGCGAGTGGGGGTGATGAAGATTTATTCTGATCGTTCCGTCACCCTTAACCGGGTCAAGAATAGCTTTGTGATTATTCTGATCAACTCTTTGATCAAGACTGCCGGCCTGTGGCTGATTTTCTATCTGGTCATTAACCGGAGCCTGGCCCATCCCCTGTCCCGCTTGACGAAGATGGTTTCCCAACTCGAATTTGCTTCAGAGTCCAGGGAAAGCATGGTTCTGGACTATCCATATCAGGATGAATTGGGGCGCTTGGTGAATGCCATGCGTACCATGCAGGAACGTCTATCTGCTGCTAGCAGACAATTGGAAACGGTCAATCGGAGTCTGGAAGAAAGCGTCACACAGCGCACCCTCAGTCTTAAAGAAGCCCTTGATTTCAACGACAAAATTCTGCTCGATTCGCCTTTGCCGATGGGTGTCTATAGGGCAAACGGCGAATGCATCATGGCCAACCATGCCTATGCCCTGATGGTTGGCGCAACCCGTGACAACTTGCTGGCCCAAAATTTTCACCACATTGTTGCGTGGCAAACATCGGGGCTGCTGGAGGACTGTCTGGCCGCACTGGTTGATCACAATCTGCGCCGCCGTGATATCCATGCGGTCACCTCTTTCGGCAAAAATATCTGGGTCGAGTCGCGCATTCTGCCCACTTACCTTCGTGCTGAGTTTCATTTGTTGATCCAGTTCATCGATCTGACCGAACGTAAACTCTCGGAGATCAAACTGCGCGATGCCATGACTGCAGCGGAAGTCGCCAACCGCGCCAAGAGCGACTTTCTGGCCAATATGAGCCACGAGATTCGTACCCCGATGAACGCCATCATCGGGTTGTCCAGGCTGGCGTTAAGTTTAGATTTGACACCCAAACTGCGTGATTACCTCAACAAAATCAGTGTCGCGGCCAATGCACTCCTGTCGATCATCAATGATGTCCTTGATTACTCCAAGGTTGAGGCCGGACGGCTTGAACTCGACACCACGGCGTTCAATCTGGCCGAAGTACTGGAAAATGTTGCCAGCCTGTTCACGGTTCGCGCCCATGAAAAGGGACTGACCCTGACGTTCGAGGTGGCCTCCGAGGTGCCGGAACAACTCGTGGGCGACGCGTTGCGGCTGGGTCAGGTGTTGACCAACCTGGTGGGCAACGCGATCAAGTTCACTGCATCCGGGGTGGTGCGGGTTCAGGTCGAAAGACTGGAGGCCGAAGCGGATTTCGTCACCCTGCGTTTTGCCGTTCAGGATACCGGTATCGGCATGAACGAAAAGCAGGTCAAAAACCTGTTCCTGGCCTTTACCCAGGCTGACGGTTCGATTACCCGCCGATTTGGCGGCACCGGCCTGGGGCTGGCCATTAGCCAGCGTTTGGTCGGGTTGATGGGCGGCGAGATCACCGCGTCCAGCATCCTGGATCAAGGCAGCGCGTTCAGTTTCAAAATTCGCCTGGCCCTACCCAAAACAGGGTCTATCGCACGCGCCAGTGCCGCGCCACCACTTGCAGGGGAAGCCTCGGTGGCGATCCGGGGTGCTTGCATCCTGCTGGTCGAAGACAACGAGATCAACCAGCAGGTGGCGCGGGAAACCCTGGAGCGGATGGGGTTTACCGTCGCCGTCGCCAGCCACGGTGAACAGGCGCTGGCGGCGCTTGAGGCCAGCCCCTTCGATGCCGTGCTGATGGATATCCACATGCCGGTGATGGATGGCCTGGAGGCGACGCGCCGGATTCGCCGTGACCCACGTTTTCACGCTCTGCCGGTCATCGCCATGAGTGCCTCGGTAATGGCCAGGGATCAGGCCGAGTGCCAGGGTGTCGGCATGAACGACCACGTCGCCAAGCCGTTCCTGCCCGAGCATTTGCTACAGGTGCTGGAACGCTGGATTGCCCCGGGCGAACGCGCCGCGCCAGTCCAGCCAGGTCAGGCCGACGGATCGTGCTTCAGTGCCGACGATTTGCCTGACCAACTGCCAGGTTTTGACCTCGGTCAGGCGCTCCAGCGAGCCAGTGGGAATCGCGCTCTGCTGGTCGATCTGTTGCGACAGTTTGGCGAACAATTTGCCACCGCCAGCGAGACGCTGGCAGACCTGCTGGACAAAGACCAACGCGAGCAGGCGGCAAGTTGGGTGCATAAACTCAAAGGTGTGGCCGGCAATCTGGCTGCCATCGAGGTGTATCGCCACGCTGCGGCACTGGAGGTGGAACTCAGGCTGGCCCAAGCACCACCGGTCAGTCAGGCTGCACTCGATCAGGCACTGGGTATCGCCCTGGCGGCCGTTGCCACGCTATCGCCCTCGTCCGGGGACACCGGCCCCGAATCCGCTGATGCAACCTGTGACTGGCCCCGTGCTGCGGCCATATTCGAGGAACTGCAAACGATGCTCGATGAGGGCGAGTTCATCCCGCTTGAACTTGTCTTGGAGCTTCAGAAAACGCTGCCAAACCCGGCGCTGCGGGACGACCTGGGGCGGCTTAAACAGCAGATCAACGCCCTGGATTACCCAGCGGCCCGGGAGACCCTCGCGTCCCTGAACAACTCTGTGCAACGTCTTTCTTGATCGCATCTGATTATTTTTTGTTGTAAATCAGATGGAATGTGCTGAAATCCGCCAGGCTTGGCAGCAGTGCAATCAATGCGCCCTCTTGCATAGCCGTTTGAACCATCACCCTAAAATCAGCGCTATCCCCCTTTGCGCAAAAGAGATCACCACCATGACTGATACCGCACCGAGCATGTCGATCAAGACCCGGCTGTACTGGTTGGTGGCGGTGATGATGCTGCCATTTGCGCTGTTTGTCGTCGGGTTTGGCTACATCGGCGCGCAGCGCAGTATCGACAATGCGCAGCAATCCACCCATGTCCTGTCGGAGGTGATGGCCGCCAATGTGCAAAACCAGATTGCCGAGGCGTTGAAATTGGCCACTCTGCTGGCTGTTCGCCCTGAAATCAATCGCCCAGGATCAAAGGAATGCAACCGCCTGATGTTTGACTTCAGGGAGTTGCACGTTGGCTATCTCGGTGCCTCCTTCAGTGATGAAAACGGCATACCACGGTGCTCGGCCAGTGCCGTCAATGGCGTTGTGCCCAAGGTCTCGTTTGCCGATGCCGAGTGGTTTGTCCGTGTCAAGGCTCAGAAAATGCCGCTTGTCAGCAAGCCCTATATCGGACGCCTCATCAAGAAATGGATCGTCGTCGTGGCAGCCCCGGTGCAGGACGCTGTCGGCAATTTCAAGGGGGTCATCGGATTGACACTGGATCTGGCGCAGATTTCACAGATCAGCAGCAATCAGTTGCCCGAAAACACCCACATCACGGTGGTCGATGGTGACGGTGTGGTGGTCAGCGATTCGGTCGATCTTGCCAAATGGGTTGGCAAAAACCTCAAAGGCACCGGTGTGGTCGATACCGCACTGCGCCAGCATAGCGGCACCTCCCGCGCCCGCAACGCTTTGGACATCGATACCATTTTTTCGTTCACCGAGGTGCCCGGCATCGGCTGGTATGTGATCGCGGCTTATCAGGCCGAGCATGTTCTGGCCAGTGTCAAACGTGTCATCTGGGTGTCGGGTGCGGTGGCACTGCTACTGCTGGCTGTCACCCTGCTGGTGGCCATCAAACTGGCGCACGCCCTGGTGCATCCGATCCAGCAACTTAGCCGGGCAACACAACAGTTGGCTGACGGTCGCCAGGATGTCACGGTGCCGATCAGCGGACCGCTTGAAATTGCTGATTTGGCGCGCGATTTCAATGCCATGGTGGTGGCCCGCAGCGATTTGCTGGACTTGAATCGCAAGATCATTGCCGCTTCCACCCTGGGTATCAAGGTGTTCGACACTGATGGCTCGTGCATCTCATGCAACGCCTCTGCGGCGCGCATTCTTGAACTCGACAGTGCGCAGATTCTGCAGCAGAATTTTCGCCTCAATGAGGTCTGGCAGTCCAGTGGGCTGCTGGCTGCTGCGACGGCGGCGCTGCAAGACGGCACCTTGCAAGGGCTGGAGGTTCATCGCCTGAACCCAGCGGGGCGTAGTATTTGGCTTGAGTACGAGATGACATCCTTCGCAAGCTCCGGCAAAAAACTGTTGCTGGTATTGATTCACGATGTCACCGAGCGCCGCCTCAGTGAACAGGCATTGCATGACAGCGAACATTTTTTGCGCTCGTTAATCGACATCATTCCCGGCATGGTGGGCTACTGGACTGCGGACTTGCACTGTGGCTTTGCCAACGCGGCCTACCTCGAATGGTTTGGCAAGACACCCGAACAAATGCAGGGCATTCACATCCAGGACCTGATGGACGAAGAACTGTTTGGTCTGAGCGAGCCTTTCATCCGTGCCGCCTTGCGCGGTGAAGCCCAGGATTTTGAACGTACCCTGGTCAAACCCGATGGCAGCACCGGCTACACCTGGGCGCACTACCTGCCAGACCGCGTCGGCGACCAGATACGAGGCTTCTTTGTGCTGGTGTCGGACATCACCGCCATCAAACTGGCCGAGCAAAGACTTGAGCAACTCAACCTGGCGCTGGAACTCCGAACCGAACAGGCTGAGGCCGCCAACCGGGCAAAAAGCGAGTTTTTGGCCAATATGAGCCACGAAATCCGTACCCCGATGAACGGCATCATCGGGCTGTCGAGTCTGGCGCTGGCGCTGGCGCTGGATCTGTCGCCCAAGCTGCGTGACTACATGCAAAACATCAGCAGCTCGTCGCGTGCGCTGCTGTCGATCATCAACGACATTCTGGATTACTCCAAGGTAGAGGCCGGTCGGCTGACGCTTGACATCAGCGAGTTCGAGATCGAGCCTGTGCTGGGCCAGGTTGCCAGCCTGTTTGTCCAGGATGCCAGGGACAAGGGACTGGAAATCGTGTTTGAGATTGAACCCGATGTACCGCAGCGTTTGTTGGGCGATGCCTTGCGGCTCGGGCAGGTGCTTAACAACCTGGTCGGCAATGGCGTGAAGTTCACCGATGCCGGTTTGGTGCATGTCAAGGTTCAACACCTCGGGCTTGAATCCAGGCTTGCCAGACTGCGCTTTTCAGTCATGGATACCGGTATTGGCATGACGGCAGAACAGGTCGGCAAGTTGTTTCAGGCTTTTACACAGGCCGACGGCTCCATCACCCGGCGCTTTGGCGGCACCGGTCTGGGGCTGGTCATCAGCCAGCGACTGGTGCAGTTGATGGGAGGCGAGATTCAGGTCAACAGCACCCCAGGGGTCGGCAGCACCTTGAGTTTCGAGCTGGCGCTGGCACTGACTGACGGCGACACCGCACCGGCCCGACTGCTCCCCGGACTTCGCGGCATGTCTGTGCTGGTGGTTGACGACCAGCCCATTGCCCGGCACATTCTGGGCGAAATGCTCAAGTCCTGGGAGTGCCGCGTCACCGAGGTTGCCTCGGCTGCGCTGGCGCTTGAACAATTGTGTCAGGCCACCAGCCCGCAGGATGCCTACGCCTTGGTGCTGACCGACTGGAAGATGCCCGAGATGGACGGTATTGCGCTGGCAGAGGAAATTCACCGCCGGACTGAACGTAAGCAAATCCCGAGCACCCCCCTGATCCTGATGGCTACCGCCTACAGCCGCGATGATCTGTTGCGGCAAACCGAAGGCATCCCGGTGGATGGCGTGCTGGCCAAGCCGGTCACCGCTTCGGCCCTGATTGAATGCATTTTGCGGATTCAGGGCCGCGCTCTTGCGCTGCGCCAGAGCGATCAGCCGGTGCTGATGCCGGTGGCCTCGGCGGCGATTCGGGGTGCGCATATTTTGCTTGTCGAGGACAACTCGACGAATCAATTGATGGCCCGCGATTTGCTCGAATCAGCCGGTTTGTGGGTCAGCATAGCGGGCAACGGTGAGCAGGCGCTACAGGCGCTGGCCGACCAGGATTTCGATGCCGTGCTGATGGATGTTCAAATGCCGGTGATGGATGGGCTGGAAGCCACCCGCAGAATCCGCCAGGATCCGCGCCTGGCCCAATTGCCGGTGATCGCCATGACGGCCGGTGTGATGGCGCAGGATCAGGATCGCTGTTTTGCCGCCGGCATGAACGACCATGTTGCCAAACCCATTGTGCCCACGCAACTGATGGATACCCTGGAGCGATGGATCAAAGTCGATCAGCAACACAACCGGGCGCTGCTGCCGAGGCCCGCAGCCGATGGCGAAAATCGGCCTGATCGTCTGCCGGATCGCCTCGACGGCTTTGATCTCGATCATATTCGGGCGATTTTTGGTGACCGTGGCACCCTATTTGGCACCTTGGTCAACCAGTTTGCCGCCGATTTTGCCGATGCCGGGCAGCAGCTCGATGCGCTTATGCAAGCGCAGGACTTTGGCGCAGCAGCAGCCCTGCTGCATCAGCTCAAGGGTACCGCTGGCAATATCGGCGCACTGAGTTTGCAAGCGCAAGCGCAAGACCTCGAAACACGCATCACGGGTGCCAGCCCGCCCGCTGATACGGATGCGGGCACTTTCCAGGCGGCGCTGGCGCTGGTGTTGGCAGCGCCCAAGGCACTGGCTGCTTGGTTGGCGCCGCCAGCCGAGTTCGACTGCGCCAACTGCCAGTGGGAGCGTGCCAGCGAGCTGCTCAAGGAACTGCGCAGCCTGCTCGACCACCACGATTTTGTTCCCCATGATGTATTGGCCGAACTGATGGTCGCGCTGCGCTGTGAGCCGCTGCGCTTGGAATTGGCGTTGCTGGAGCGCCATGTTGGCCGAATCGAGTACGCCCAGGCCAAGGTGGTGCTGGATCGCCTTGCCTGTGCCATGAACCACCCCCTGCTGGAACTGTAACGATGCATCAAAATAACCGTTTGCCACTGATTCTGGTGGTCGATGACACGCCGATCAATATTCAGGTACTGGCCGAGGCACTGCGCGTCGATTACCGGGTCAAGGTCGCCACCAGCGGGCCGGCAGCGTTCGAGGTGATCAGCAGGCAGGGTCTGCCTGATCTGATCCTGCTTGACATCATGATGCCCGGGATGGATGGCTACGAGGTTTGTCGGCGGCTCAAAGCCAACCCGTTGACCCAGAATATCCCGGTCATTTTTGTCACCGCCAAAACCGAGGTAGCCGACGAACAGCAGGGGCTGCGCCTGGGTGCCATGGACTACATCGTCAAGCCGTTTCACTTGCCGATTGTTGCTGCCCGCATTGCCAACCAGATCACGCTCAAGCGCAAGACCGATTTGCTGGAGTCGCTGGCCATGCTTGACGGACTCACCAGCATCCCGAACCGGCGCCGTTTCGACGAAGCGCTAGAGGCCGAGTGGAAGCGGGCGCGTCGTGACGCGGCACCTATGGCGCTGATGATGATCGACGTTGACCATTTCAAAGCCTACAACGACCACTATGGGCACGGTGCAGGGGATGCCTGTCTGAAAAAAGTGGCTGATGCGTTGACCAGCGCCAGTGATCGCCCCGGTGATCTGGTGGCCCGCTACGGTGGCGAGGAATTTGTCGCTTTGCTGCCGCAGACCGACAGTCTGGGTGCCAAACAGATGGCTGAACGGCTGCGCAGTGCTGTCGAGGCGCTGCGCCTTGTGCATCAGCATTCGAGCGTTGCGACGTGTGTGACGGTCAGCATCGGTTATGCCAGCGCCTGCCCGCAACAGGATCAAGACTGCGCTGAACTGCTCGGCGCAGCGGATCGACATCTCTACACCGCCAAAGAATCAGGCCGCAACCAGATTTTTGGGTAAGGTCACGCCAGGTGTCATCACGGCATGGCATTACCTCAAACTGAGCACCACCGATTTTTAGTCTTTGAACCCAGGCGCGCGTTTGCCCATGTTGGCCATCATGGCCTCTTGCAAGTCGTTGCCCAGCAGCATGGCGACGTTCCAGGTGGCGACATAGTTCAGGCCATCGGCCACCGAGTGGTCGCGCGCGTAACTGATCATTTCTTTCACGCCACGAACAATCCGGCAGAGTTCAAAATCCTGACCTCATCTGAAAATGATCAGGGTCAAACTGTCTGCCGGTGGTCGCCCATGCGCAAAGGGGTTTCAAATTTCTGGCGTTACTCGCAAGTCGGTCATGGTGCCAATGCACGCCTGATC
>CAIQOO010000035.1 GCA_903873485.1 uncultured beta proteobacterium
CATCAGCCAGCAACCCCAGGACAACGATTTGCCGTTGCTCAACATCAAGCTGCTGCCCTGGCAAAACCCGAACCAGATCAGCGAACTCATTCACGCGGCCTTGAGCCAGAACAGCGCGGTGGCCAAAGATTTGCAGATTGTGATGCCTGCCAGCCAGACAAGCTGGATCAGCCTGGTGCTCAGCCTGGTAAGCGACAACCTGCTGCAAGGTGTGGTGCATGATGTCAGCGACCTCAAGGCATCGGAAGCCTCGGCCAGACAACAGGCCATCACCGACCCGCTGACCGGCCTGGCCAATCGCCTCGGGCTGGAGCAGCGCCTGCAGGCCCAAGTGCAGGAACATGCCAGCGCAAAAACCGGTGGTTTCGCCCTGCTGCTGCTCAACCTTGACGAGTTTCGGCGCATCAATGAAGGCATGGGCTTGCCGGCCGGCGACAGCATCTTGCAGACCACCACCACGTACCTGTCGGCCTGTATCAAAAGCGGCGATACGCTGGCCCGGCTGGAGGCCGACAACTTCGGCATCATCCTCAACCAGATGACCCAGGGCGAAGTGGTTGACCGGATTGCCAGCCGCATCATGCAGGCGATCCGGCAAACCTGCTTTGTCGATGGATCGCCGGTCAATCTGCACGCCAGTATCGGCATCACGCTGTTTCCAAACGATGGCGTCGATGTGCCGTCACTGTTGCGCCAGGCCGAGCTGGCCCTGGACAACGCCAAATCGGCCGGCGGCGATATCCATGTTTTCTTTGACCCGGTACTCACCGAAGCAGCAGAACATCGCAGGCACCTGGAAAGCGACCTGCGCCAAGCCATCCACCGCCAGGAATTTGTGCTGTTCTTTCAACCGATCATCGACTTGGGGGCGCAACGCCTGTCCGGTGCCGAGGCACTGATCCGCTGGCGCCATCCAAGCCGCGGGCTGGTGCCGCCCGACAGCTTCATTCCGCTGGCGGAAAAAACCGGCCTGATTGTCGATATCGGCCTGTTTGTGCTGGATGCCGCCTGCCAGCAACTGCAAACCTGGCAAAACCAGGGCCAGGACTACACCTTGTCGCTCAATGTCTCGGGCCGGCAGATTCCCGATGGGCTGTCGCCGGCCAAGCTGCAAGAGGTGGTTCAACACTATGGCATCTCGCCGACGCGGCTGGCACTTGAAATCACCGAAGGTGTGATGCTGCACGACATTGACAAATCGCTGCAATGGCTGAGCGCCGTGCACAAAATGGGCTTTCGGGTTTATCTGGATGACTTTGGCACCGGCTATTCTTCGCTGTCTTACCTCAAGCTGTTCCCGGTGAACACGCTCAAGGTGGACAAATCCTTTGTGCAGGACATGCAAGACGACAGCAATGAATACACGCTGGTCGGTGCCATCATCGCCATGGGCCGCAGTCTGGGCCTGGACATTGTGGCCGAAGGGGTCGAACTGCATAGCCACCTGATGGCGCTGCAGCGCATGGGATGCCACTACGCGCAAGGCTATTATTTCTCGCCGCCGGTGCCCGCCGAAGAGTTCAGCGCGGCCGCCGCCCGGGTGGCGGCACTGCTGGCGCAACCCAGGGCCTAAAGCTTCGGGTGCCCCTGGCCTCACCCGCCAGACCGACCTGGTTTTTTACCCCGCAGCCAGCGTCGCAGCATGATCAGGTTCAAGGCCAGCCACAGCAAGGGGTCGAGCACCGCATCCCACAGGTTGCCGCTGGGCAGGCGGCAAGCGGCGTAGCACAGCAGCACCGCCGCCAGCAGGGCGCTGACCTGGCGGGCACTTTGGCGAGCACCCCACACCAGCCACAGCAGCACTGTCAAGGCACCCAGCCCGGCCAGTGCTGCCGGGCTGAATCCCCAGGCGTAGATTGCTTGCGGCCAGCAGGCCAGCAGGTCGAGCAACAGCACCCAGCCCAGCAACACCCCCGCTACGCCAAGCCCATGCCACGCGCTCATCCCGCGTTCAGCAGACGCATCGCCCGGCGCTGCCAGCGTTGACCGCTCGGGCTGCGGCCAGCACCCTTGCTGCACCAGGTAGCCCAGACACAGCAGCGCGCTCGTCACGCTCGGGCCTTGAAACGCCAGGCCCAGCCAGTAGGCCGGTGAATAGAGCGGCTGCCAGAAGCCCGCCAGCAGCGTCCAGAGCATCACCAGCCAAGCCGCCGGCCAGCGCAGGCGAGCCGCCAAACCGCGACCAAACCAGAGCACGGCGGCACCCAGCAGCCACGCCCAACTGAGCCACAAGGCAGCCGGTGCCAAGGCGGCAGCGGGCAGGTAGGGTGCGTCGGCAAAATCCATTGGTGGCATGCCCCTGGCTTTAGCGTTTGGGCCAGGCAAAACGCTGCCAGGCAATGCGTTTGCGCTGATCGGTGTAACTCACCCACAGACTGTCATCGGCCCAGGCCAGCGCCGGGTACGAATATTCATCGGCCCCGCTGCCCTGCGCCAGCCGCCAGACCGGCTGCCAGCTCTCGCCATCAAGCGAGTGGCTTAAATCCAGCCAATTCCGAGAATGCCGTGAACTGTTGTGCGCCAGCCACAACTGCCCCGGTGCCAAGGCAATCGCCGCAATCGACGCATCCGGGTTGGTCAGCGCCAGATCGGGCAAGTCCTGCCAATGCTGGCCAGCATCCTGGCTTTGCACCAGCGTGATCCGGCCATCCTGGCGCTGGTCACGCAGCAGCGCCAGCCAACCGGTTTCGCTCAGGGCCGCCAGCGCGGGCTGCAGCAGATGGGTGCGCGCCGACATGCGCACCATGCCTTTGAAAACTCCTTGCGCATCAAACCGCAAGGCCACCGGGTATTTGATCCCCAGCTCAAAATGTACCGGCAGCAGCATGCCCCCGTCTTGCAACGGCAGCGGTTGCGTACGCACCAGATAACTGGTGTTCCACCACCACGACAGCGGCAGTACCCGAACTGCATCGAAATCAATAGCTGGCAGCGCTTGTCCTGCTTGGGCTAGAGGCCTTTTTTGCTCTAAACTTTGGCGCAAGTGAACAATCCGGCTGGCGGCCCAGCCACCCAGGCCGGTGGCCACCACAAACAGATGCACCCGGCCTTGCGCATCGAGCCAGGCCACCGGGTTGCCCAGGCGGCGCACACCAAAGCCAAGTTGCCGCCCCAGCGCCTGCCGCTCCACCACAAAAGCCGCCGGTCGCCATTGTTGCGTGTGGCGCTCGAACCCCGACATGGCAATGCCGACATCCGCCGCACTCTCTTGGGTGCCGGCAAACCAGAAGGCCAGCAATGCATCGGAATGGTCGGTCGGCATCGCCAGCAGACTGCTCGAATGCGCCGCCGGGGTCTGCGCCGGCATCGGAATAGACCCTTGACCCAGCAAACTCGGCGGGCGCGAAAAATCGGCATCGGGCATCGGCCAGCGCGCCCGCGCCGGCGGGCTGACTGGGCTGCGCGGCACCAGATCGAAAGCCATGACGATGACCAGAAAGACTGCCGCCACCAGCAAACGCCAAGTCAAAGAGTGCGAAACACGGCAAATCAGGGTGACCAGCATGCGAAGTGGGGGGACGGTTGGAGCAGGTGAAATGGCGGCAGGCAATCGGCATGGCAACAATGCCGCGCCGAAGCTTGATGTTAATGGGAGATCGGCCCGACTGATCAATCGGGCATCTGTGCCTGAGGAAAATCCTGAACCATCAACGCCTCAAAACAGTGCCAGTTAGGCCATAATTTACGCACTTTTTTTGCCTTCGTTTGGTGCCTTTTGCCGGGCTGCTTGACGCTCTTGACAACGCAGACCCGATCATGCAACGCACCATCTTTTCGACCCCCATCATCAATCGGCTGTTTCGGGCGTTTTCTGTTTTCTATCTCAAAATGGCCGGCTGGCAGGTGCTGGGCGCCCTGCCCGCCGAAGCGCAAAAAAGCGTGTTCATCGCCGCGCCTCACACCAGCAACTGGGACCTGCCCAATACCCTGATGGTGGCGTTTGTGTTGCGCCTGAACATTTGCTGGATGGGCAAGGCCAGCATTTTCAGGTTTCCGTTTGGCGGGCTGATGCGCTGGCTGGGCGGCATTCCGGTGGATCGCTCCAAAGTCAACAACCTGGTCGCCGCCTCGGCCCAGGCGATATCCGAGGCCAGCGGCGCGCTGCAACTGGTGGTGCCGCCCGAGGGCACCCGCAGCAAGGCGCGCTACTGGAAAACCGGCTTTTATCATATTGCCCTGGCTGCCAAGGTGCCGATCGTGATGTCCTACATGGACTACAGCCGCAAGATCAGCGGACTGGGTCCGATTTTTTACCCGACCGGCGATCTGGAGCTTGACATGCTCAGCATCAAGGCGTTTTACGCGCCGTTCAAGGGCAAAAACGCTGCCCAATTCCAGTCCGATTGACCGGCTGGCGGCCTTATTCGGACTCCAGTGATTAGCCTTCATCACCATGTGCGAGTCAGCGAATTGCCTGCATCCTGGCAGGACAAATTCTCCGGTACGGTTTTTGCCAACATGAAGTGCGTCACTGTGCGCATTGAAGAGGATGCGTCTGCCGATTCAGCAGAGTCGGCCAACGTGTCAGCGATGACAGCCAACCCGCTGTTTGGGATGTGGCGCGATCGCGGGGATCTGGCCGACGTGGCGGGTTATATGCGAGACCTGCGCCGACCCCGTTTTGCCCCTGATGGCACGCCGCATGTTGATTGATACCGACGTGCTGATTTGGCTGACCCGTGGTCACGAGGGTGCAGCACAGCGTTTGGCCAAGGCCATCCCTTTGCGGCTATCGGTCGTCACTTATATCGAATTGGCACAGGACTGCCGCAACAAGGCTGAGCTTACGAGGCTTAAAAAGGGGCTGGCCTTGAGCCATGCGCAATTGCTGCCACTGACCCCGGCTATCTCTGACCGGGCCATGCAGTTGATCGACGGCTTTGCGCTGTCACATGGGTTGCAACTTGGCGATGCCTTGATCGCCGCGGCAGCGATTGATCATGGCCTGTCCTTGCTGACCGGCAACATCAAGCATTTTCGTCCTTGCCCGAGTTGAACCTGGATGCGTTTGTTGCTTGATCTGACCCTGTGAAAGGCTGGGCAGCAGCGGGTCAAACCGATCAGCCTTGATCGGGCGGTGGCGGGTCGATCCAGTTCCTGGCATCGTTGAGCACCGGGCGCCAGACCAGCAGCAGCAACAAGACCGACAGCGGCAGCGTGGTGACAAAGCCAATTGTCTTGAAGCCCAGGGCACCGAGCAGACCGCCGACAAAGAAGCTGCCGATCAGTTTGGCCAGAAGGCCGAGCTTCTTGCGGTTGGCGACCACCATGTTGTCACGCGTCAGGCGATTGATGTAGGACAGCTTGCCCAGCTCAATTCCCAGATCGGTCACCAGACCGGTGATATGGGTGGTGCGAATCTCGGCGCGGGATATTTTGGTGATGACGGCATTTTGCAGCCCCATGATGAAACACAGCACCAGCACCGTCAGCGGCACAAACAGCACGGCAAAGAAACGGATGCCAGAGCCAAACAGCCCAAACAGCAGCAGCAGAGCGGCTTCGAGCAGCAGTGGCCGGCCATAGGCGCTTTGCAGCTTGCGCCGCAGCGCCCAGTTGACCATCCAGGCAGTGGTCATGGCACCGCTGGTGAATGCCAGCAGCGAAGCCAGCCCGGCCAGCGCCAGATAGGCCTGGCCCATCACCAGGTTGTCGGCCATCGACGACACGATGCCGGTCATGTGCGAGGTGTATTGCCCAACCGCCAAAAAGCCGCCAGCGTTGGTGGCCCCGGCAACAAAGGTCAGGGTGATGCCGAGCCGGACATTGTTGGCTGCGGTGCGCTGGACTGCTGTCCAGCCGCGCAGCAGGGGAATCATGTCGGCATCACTTTAGGCGCACTGCAAGCATTTCAATGCACCCGCAGGCCCGGCCGGGCACCGGCAAAGGGTTCGAGCAGATAGATGCCGGGATGGGCTTTTTCATCGGCATGGCTGGCCGCCAGCACCATGCCTTCGCTCACGCCAAACTTCATCTTGCGCGGCGCCAGATTGGCCACCAGCACGGTCAGCTTGCCAATCAGTTGCTCAGGCTTGCAGGCGCTGGCAATGCCGGAGAACACCAGGCGCGTGGTGGCGGCACCGGCGCTGTCGGTTTCGCCCACGTCCAGCGTCAGGCGCAGCAGCTTGGTGGAACCCGCCACCGCCTCGCAGTGGACGATTTTGGCAATGCGCAAGTCGATCTTGGCAAAGTCGTCGATGCTGATAGTGGGGGCGATGTCTTCGCCGCCGGGCTTTGAGTCTGCTACATTGACAATAGCTGCCGACGCTTGTTCCATAAGGGCTGGAGGCTCAAACAATACCTCAAGCTGGCTGGTCTCAACACGCTGCATCAGGTGCTGGTAAGTGCCGATGATGTGGCCGGCCGGCAGTGGCTTGCTGACATTGGTAAAGCTTAACGGGGCTATTTTCAGAAACCCTTCGACCTGCCGGGCCAGCTCGGGCAGCACCGGCTTGAGGTAACAGGTCAGCACCCGAAAGGCCTTGATGCACACCGTGCAAACCCCTTGCAGGCGGGCCTCTTGCCCGGCCTGTTTGGCCAGCTCCCAGGGCTTATTGGCATCGACATAGGCATTCACCCGGTCTGCCAATAGCATGGTTTCGCGCATCGCCTTGGCAAATTCACGCGCCTCGTACAACTGCGCAATGCTGCTGTGCGCGCTACGCAACTGGTGCAACAGGGCAGCGCCGTCTTCCGGCACCAGGCCCAACTGACCGGCAAAGCGTTTGGACAAGAAACCGGCGGCACGCGAGGCGATGTTGATGTATTTGCCAATCAGGTCGCTGTTGACCCGCAGCATGAAGTCTTCGGCGTTGAAGTCAATGTCTTCATTGCGCGCGCTTAACTTGGCTGCCAGGTAATAGCGCAGCCACTCCGGGTTCATGCCCAGGCTCAAATATTTCAGCGGATCCAGCCCGGTGCCCCGGCTTTTGCTCATTTTTTCGCCGTTGTTGACCGTCAAAAAACCATGCACAAAAATGTTGTCGGGGGTCTTGCGGCCGCTGAAATGCAGCGTGGCGGGCCAGAACAGGGTGTGAAACGTGACGATGTCCTTGCCGATAAAGTGGTACTGCTCCAGTTCCGGGTTGGCCATGTAGGTGTCGTAATTCAGGCCGCGCTGGCCCAGCAGGTTTTTCAGCGAAGCCAGGTAGCCAATCGGCGCGTCCAGCCAGACATAAAAATATTTGCCTGGTGCCTCGGGAATTTCGATGCCAAAGTAGGGTGCATCGCGGCTGATGTCCCAGTCGCCCAGGCCTTCGCTGGTCGAGCCATCCGGGTTGTGGCGCACGGTGAACCATTCCTTGATCTTGTTGGCGACTTCGGGCTGCAGCTTGCCGTCCTGTGTCCAATTTTCAAGAAAGGCGACACAGCGCGGGTCAGACAGTTTGAAGAAAAAGTGTTCCGAGCTTTTCAGTTCGGGCCGCACCCCCGACAGTGCCGAATAGGGGTTGATCAGGTCGGTCGGCGCATACACCGCGCCGCAGTTTTCGCAGTTGTCGCCATACTGGTCTTTGCTATGGCACTTCGGGCATTCGCCCTTGATGAAGCGATCCGGCAGGAACATGTTCTTTTCGGGGTCAAAAAACTGCAGGATGGTACGGGTTTCGATCAGCGAACCCTCGGGGTTGTCGCGCAGGTCGCGGTAAATTTGCCGCGCCAGTTCGTGGTTTTCCGGGCCATCGGTGCTGTGCCAGTTGTCAAAACCGATGTGAAAGCCGTCCAGATAGGGCTTGCGGCCAGCCGCAATGTTGGCGACAAACTGCTGCGGCGTAAGGCCAGCCTTTTCGGCGGCAATCATGATCGGCGCGCCGTGGGTGTCGTCGGCACAGACAAAATCGACCGCATGGCCCATCATTTTTTGATAGCGCACCCAGATGTCGGCCTGAATGTATTCCATGATGTGGCCGACATGAAAATTGCCGTTGGCGTAGGGCAAGGCGGTGGTGACAAAGAGTTGGCGGGGAGTGCTTGGGGTGTTCATGAGCGATCAATCAGGTCACGGGAGGTCAAGGTCAGGCATGCGCTGTCGGTTTTGGGGTGCTGCAGCCCATGTCCGCCCGGGCATCGGGGGGTGCTTTGATTCTATCAAGGGGGGTCGGTCGGCTGGCGTGATGCCGTGTTTGCGGGTAAACCCGGATTTGCCGGTTTGATTCAAGTCTATTGCGGGTTGGCTAGACTCGCCGGTTTCGGAGAACACCATGACAGTAACCCAACAATCCATTCTGACTGCCCTGCAACAGGTGGTGGACCCCAATACCGGGCGTGATTTCGTGTCAACCAAAGCCATTAAAAACCTGACGATCAGCGATGGCGACGTGGTTTTTGAGGTGGAACTGGGTTATCCGGCCAACAGCCAGATGCCCGGCTTTCGCAAAGACCTGATCGCCGCTGCCAAAAGTGTCGCGGGTGTCGCCAATGTGTCGGTCAATATGCTGATGAAGATCACCGCCCATGCGGTGCAGCGCGGTGTGCAACTGCTGCCCGGCGTCAAAAACATTGTGGCGGTGGCCTCTGGCAAGGGCGGTGTCGGCAAAAGCACCACCGCCGTCAACCTGGCGCTGTCACTCGCCGCCGAAGGGGCCAGCGTCGGCCTGCTTGATGCCGACATTTACGGCCCGAGCATCCCGATGATGATGGGCATTGATGGCCGGCCCGAGAGCGACGATGGCCAGACCATGAATCCGATGGAAAACTATGGCGTGCAGGTGATGTCGATCGGTTTTCTGGTGCCGCCAGACGAAGCCATGATCTGGCGCGGCCCGATGGCGACCCAGGCGCTGGAGCAGTTGCTGCGCCAGACCAACTGGAAAGACCTTGACTATCTGATTGTCGATTTGCCGCCCGGCACCGGCGACATCCAGTTGACCCTGAGCCAGCGGGTGCCGATGACCGGCGCAGTGATCGTCACCACGCCGCAAGACATCGCCTTGCTCGATGCCAAAAAAGGCATCAAGATGTTTGAGAAGGTTGGTGTGCCGATTTTGGGCATTGTGGAAAACATGGCTGTGCATGTGTGCAGCAACTGCGGCCATGTGGAACACATTTTTGGCAGCGATGGCGGCAAGAAGATGGCGGCTGATTACAAAATGGATTACCTCGGTGCGCTGCCGCTGGCCATGCAAATCCGCCTGCAGGCCGACAGCGGCCACCCAACCGTGGCATCCGACCCCGACAGCGAAGTGGCCGGTCTGTACATGGCGATGGCGCGCAAGGTGGCACTGGCGATTGCCGCCAAAAACAAGGATTTTTCGAGCAAATTTCCGTCGATCAAGATATCCAGGGAGACGTGATCAGTGTGGTCCAAAGCTGTTATTGGCGGGCCACCCGGACTGGCTTTTTCGGCGTTGCCGCTGCCGGTTTTTTGCTTGCGACAACTTTTTTTACCTGGCTGCTCCGGCTGACCTGGCTGGTTTTGCTGACTTGGATGACTTGGCTGGTTCGGCTGCCCCGGTTGATCTGGCTGCCCCGGTTGATCTGGCTGACCCGGCTGACCCGGCTGGCTTTGGCCGGCGCACCGGGTTTGGCCGTGATGCTGGCGGTGCGCACGGCGCTGGCTGCTCTGACGGGCAGGTACAGCGTCACTTTTTGCCGGGGCTTGAAGCTTGCTGACAGCGCCAGGTTGTTCCATTCAGACACTGCAGCGGCGCTGACCCGGTAGCGCCTGGCAAGCGCTGCCACAGTTTCTTTTTTGCCGGCCGTCACCAGCGTCCTGGTCAGCAGCACTTCGGGCGCCAGCGACAACTGGCCGAAGTCGGCCACCTGTGTGCTGACATCGGTGCTGATGCCGTTGCTGCGCTTGACCAGCAGTGTCGAGCCGGCCCGGATCAGCATGCGCTGTGGAATCTGATTGACGCCGCGCAGCTCCGCTTCGCTCATGCCAACCCGTGTCGCCGCATCGGCCACTTTCAGGCTGGTCGGGGCGATCCAGGCGGTCCAGCTCGCCAGTCGGCCCCCGGTATAGGCTTCAAGATTGCTTTGAAACAAGGCCGCGTTGTCCCAGGGCAGCAAAATCTGCGGTGTGCCTGCGGCTAGCAGCACCGGCTTGGCGGCAGAGGGGTTGAGTGCCCGAAATTCCTCCAGCGACACTTCGGCGAGTTTGGCTGCCACCGCCACATCGATGTCACGTTTGATATCGACGGTCTGGAAAAATGGATGGTTTTCGATCAATGGCAAGCGTACATTGAGCGACTCTGGAAACGCCACGATGTTTTTGACCGCCTGCAGCTTGGGCACATAAAACCGGGTTTCCATTGGCATCTTCAAATCGGTGTACTGGGTGTCCAGACCGATTCTCTTGTTGTTGGCAATGGCCCGCCCGACACTGCCCTCACCCCAGTTGTAGGCTGCCAGGGCCAGATGCCAGTCGCCAAACAGGCCATAGAGTTTTTGCAGATAGTCCAGCGCCGCCCGGGTCGAGGCCAGCACATCGCGCCGATCATCGCGAAACATGTTTTGCTTGAGATCAAAGGTCTTGCCGGTGGCCGGCATGAACTGCCACATGCCGGCCGCGCTGGCACTCGAGACGGCCTCGGGATTGAAGGCGCTCTCGATGAACGGCAGCAGCGCCAGTTCGGTTGGCATGTTGCGCCGCTCCAGCTCTTCGACCACATGAAACAGGTATTTGCGGCCGCGCTCGGTCATGCGCAACATGTAGTCGGGCCGACTGCTGTACCACTGTTCGCGGTCGCGCACCAGTTCGCCATCGAGATTGGGCATGGCAAAGCCGCGCCGAATCCGGTCCCAAATATCGGTCGGCGGGGTCAGTGCATGAACCGACCAGGCGTTAACCTGTGTGGCCGACAGCGGGCGCAGGCCATCGGCAGAATAAACCGGTGGTTTCAGGCCCGGCAAACTGGGCCGGCTGGGCACAAAGGCAATTTCGGCGCTGAGGGTTAGCGTGTTGGCCGGTGTGTCTGATAGATCATTGGGCGGATGGGCGCCCGGGGCGGCGCAGCCAGTCAGCCACAAGCTGCCCAGCAGCAGCCATGAAGCGGATATATTTTTCAAAACTGGTCTTTCCATGTTCGCAGCGCGGCAAAGATGCTGACCGCACCCTGTGCGCCGGGGTCAAATTGGTGGATGGATGCCTTGACGGCACCCATATGCGTGCGCAAAAACGGATTGATGGCCTTTTCAAGGCCGATGGAAGACGGCAGAGTGGGCAACTGCTGCGCGCGCAGCAACCCGACTTGCACCTGATAAGCCTTGATGGCCGGGTTGTCTGGCTCCACCGCGCTGGCAAAGACCAGCCCGCTGGCGGTGTACTCGTGGGCGCAACACACCCGGGTGGAATCTGGCAGGGCCGCCAGCCGGGTCAGGGAAATCAGCATCTGGGCTGGCGTGCCTTCAAAGAGCCGCCCGCAGCCGGCACTGAACAGCGTGTCGCCGCAAAACACAATCGGGTCTTGGCCGGCGGGTGTTGCCACATAGGCAATATGCCCGGCGGTGTGGCCTGGCACATCAAGCACCGCACATGGCAGGCCCAGCGGCTCAATCAGGTCGCCGTCTTGCAGGCGGGTGATCGGCTCGGGCATGCGCTCGTTTTTCGGGCCAAACACAGCGGCACCGGTGGCCCGGTGCAAGGCGGTTACCCCTGCTGTGTGGTCGCCATGGTGATGGGTGACTAAAATTGCCGCCAGTTCAAGATCCAGATGTTGCAGTGCCTCAAAAACCACCTGCGCATCACCCGGATCAACCACCAGGGCGCGTTGCCCGTCGTGCAGCATCCAGATGTAGTTGTCGTTGAAAGCAGGTAGTGGAATTAACTTCATGAGCGGACAAATTATAGGGATGCATGAGTGGCTTGCCACCCCTGCCGGGCAATACCTGCTCGGCTGGGAGCAAGCACAGATGAACATGGCGGTCGCCGATGTGTTTGGTTTTCATGCCTTGCAACTCGGGTTGCCCGAACTTGACGCGTTGCAGGCCAACCGCATGCCACACCGCTGGCTGGCCAGCCAGACCGTCACCGACTTGCTGTTGCCCGGCGTGGTGGCCGGCCAGCGAGCTGCCCTGGTGACTGATTTTGCCGCGCTGCCGTTCCCTGCCAACAGCCTCGATTTGGTGCTGCTGCCCCATGCGCTGGAGCTGAACCCGCACCCGCATGGTGTCTTGCGTGAGGTCGAGCGGGTGCTGGTGCCCGAGGGACGGGTCATTATTTGCGGATTCAATCCTGTAAGTTTGTGGGGCTTTCGCCACCGTCGTGCCCGCTGGTATCGGCAGTTGGGCATCGATTGCCAGTTTTTCCCGCCACCGGGTGCCTTCATTGGCTACCTGCGCTTGCGCAGTTGGCTTGGTCAGTTGAACCTGGAAATTGAAGAACGGCACTTTGGCATCTATCGGCCGGCCTGGTCCAGCCAAGCTGGCTTGCAGCGTTTGGGCTGGCTGGACGGGCTGGGTACACGCTGCTGGCCGCTGCTGGGTGCCGCTTATTTTTTGGTGGCGGTCAAGCGGGTGCGTGGCATGACGCTGCTCAATCCGGCCTGGAAACCTGCCAGATGGCTTGCGCGAGCTCCTGTATCAATAGCTAACAGCGCAGGTCCGACAAGGGCTGCAGGCCAAAATGATATATAAATGATGATGAATGAGGTGAAACCAGTGAATGCAGTCGAGATTTACACCGATGGCGCCTGCAAGGGCAACCCCGGGCCAGGTGGCTGGGGTGCCTTGCTCAAGTCGGCCGAGGCGCAAAAAGAATTGTGCGGTGGCGAACTCGGCACCACCAACAACCGCATGGAAATGATGGCGGTGATCGAGGCACTGTCGGCCCTGAAACGCCCGTGTCAGGTCAGGCTGCATGTCGATAGCCAATATGTGCTCAAGGGCATGACCGAATGGTTGCCCGGCTGGAAGGCGCGTGGCTGGAAGACCGCAGCCAAGGCGCCGGTGAAAAACGTCGATTTGTGGCAGCGCATGGATGCCCTGGTCAACAGCGGCGAACACCAGATCGAATGGCGCTGGGTGCGTGGCCACAATGGCGACCCGGGCAACGAGCGGGCCGACCAGTTGGCCAATCAGGGCGTGGCCATGGCGCTCAAGCAAGGTTAACGCAGTTCCCCTTGGCTTCGGCTTCATGCTGTGAAGCTGCGGTAAAGCACCCGCCGCAAGCTGCCGGTGCCTGCCTCGCCCCGCTACATTAACAACCTGATTGGTTGGTATCTTGCATTGGAAAACTCCCTATGGCGCGCAAACTTTCTTATCTGGTGATGGCGGTGGCGGGCATCGCACTGGCGGGTGCGGCGGCCAGTTGGCTCCAGTCGCGCCCGCTGGCGGCAACGCCGGTGTCGGGTGCCAGCAGCGCTGCCAGCCAGCCTGCGGGTGCCCGGCGGGTGGCCGGTGTTGAGGTCGCCAGGGTGGTGGCCCAGCCACTGCGCGATGATGCCCAGGCGGTGGGCAGCCTGCGTGCCAGCCAAAGCGTGATGTTGCGCCCCGAGGTGGCCGGGCGCATTGCGGCGCTGGGTTTCAAGGACGGGCAGGCGGTGCGCCGGGGCCAGGTGCTGGTGCAACTTGACGATGTGCTGCAGCAGGCTGAAGTGCAGCAGGCGCAAGCCCAATTGGCGATTGCCCAGGCCAGTTTCAGGCGCACCGGGGAACTGGTGGCGGCCAATTTTGTCGCGCAACAAACGCTGGATACGGCGGCGGCCAATTTGCAGGTGGCGCAGGCGCAACTGGCGCTGGCCCGGGCACGCCTGAGCCGGATGGCGATCAGCGCCCCGTTTGATGCCACCGCCGGCATTCGTCTGGTCAATCTGGGGGATTATGTAAAAGACGGCGCTGATTTGGTGGCGCTGGAAGATACCCGCGCCATGCTGGTCGATTTTCGTCTGCCCGAGCGCTATGGCGGCAGGCTCAAGGCAGGCCAGCCTGTCGAGGTCACGCTTGATGCCCTGCCGGGTCTCAACTTCAAGGCGCTGGTGGCGGCGATTGACCCGCTGCAAGATGCCAGTGGCCGCTCGGTCGGTGTGCGTGCCGTGCTGCCCAATATCGGCCAGCCGCTGCGCTCGGGCATGTTTGCCCGCACCACCACGGTGTTTTCGGTCAATCCATCCGCGCTGGTGGTGCCCGAAGAGGCCATCGTGCCCCAGGGTGGCCGCCAGTTTGTCATCAAGGTGGTGGCTCCGGCAGCAGTGCCCGATGCCGGCAAGCTGCCGCCAGACACCCGGTGGGTGTCGCTGCGGCAAGAGGTCAAGCTGGGGGTGCGTCGCCTCGGCCAGGTGGAAATCACCGCAGGGGTGGCGGCGGGTGACAGCGTGGTGGTGGCCGGGCAGCAGCGCCTGCAACAAGACGGCACGCCGCTGCGCATTGTCGAGCTGGGCCAGCCCGGTACGGGCAAGCCAAGCGGGGTAGCTTCTGGCACCGGTCCAGCCGTCAGCCTGCCGCCTGCCGCCAGTGCTTCCGACAAGGTACCGGCAGCCGTCAGCGCGGTCGGCGCGGTCGGCGCGTCCTGATCCGGGAGCCTCTGATGCAACTGGCTGAAACCTCGATTCGCCGCCCGGTGTTTGCCACCGTGCTGTCTTTGCTGATGGTGCTGATTGGTGCCGTGTCGTTCCAGCGCCTGACGGTGCGCGAATACCCCAAGATTGACGAACCGGTGGTGTCAGTCACCACCACCTTCACCGGCGCGTCGAGCGAGGTGATGGAAACCCAGGTGACCAAGGTGCTTGAAGATTCGCTCTCGGGCATTGAGGGGGTTGACATCATCACATCCTCCAGCCGCCAGGAGCGCAGCCAGATTTCGGTAAAGTTTGTGCTCAGCCGCGATGCCGATGCGGCCGCTGCCGATGTGCGCGACAAGGTGACCCGGGTGCGCCAGCGCCTGCCGCAGGGCATTGACGAGCCGGTGATAGCCAAGGTCGAGGCCGAGTCTTTTCCGGTGATTTTTCTGGCGCTGAGTTCGGACACCCACAATGCGCTGCAACTCTCCGAGATGGCCAACAACCTGGTCAAGCCGCTGCTGCAAACCGCACCGGGCGCGGCCGAGGTCAATATCTATGGCGAACGCAAGTTTTCCATGCGCATCTGGGTAGATCCCGACAAGCTGGCGGCCTACAAGCTGACGGTGCAAGACCTGGAAGACGCGCTGCGCCGCGCCAATCTGGAGGTGCCGGCCGGGCGCATTGAAAGCACCCAGCGCGAGTTCAATGTCACGGCGGCTACCGACTTGCAGCGCCCGAGCGAATTTGCCCAGGTGGTGATCCGCACGGTCAATGGTCAGCCGATCCGGATTGCCGATGTGGCGCAGGTGCGGCAGGCACCGGTCGATGAGCGATCTTTTGTGCGCCTGAATGGCCGCGATGGCATCGGCGTGGGCGTAGTCCGGCAAAGCACCGCCAATCCGCTGGAACTGGCGGCCGGGGTGATGGGCCTGCTTGACAAGTTGCGGCGCGATTTGCCGCCCGGCGTGCAGATCGAGGTGGCCAATGACAACTCGGTGTTCATTGACCAGTCGATCAAGGCGGTATTTGTCACCATCGTCGAGGCCTCGGTGCTGGTGGCGCTGGTGATTTTTGTGTTTTTGCGCACGCTGCGCGCCTCGCTAATTCCGCTGGTGACGATCCCGGTGGCACTGATTGGCACCTTTGCCATGATGGCGCTGGCCGGTTTCAGCATCAATACCCTGACGCTGCTGGCGCTGGTGCTGGCGATTGGCCTGGTGGTCGATGATGCCATCGTCATGCTGGAGAACATCTATCGGCATATTGAAGAAGGCCTGCCGCCGTTTCAGGCCGCCATCAAGGGTGCGCGCGAGGTCGGTTTTGCGATTGTGGCGATGACCATGACGCTGGTGGCGGTGTATGCACCGCTGGCGTTTTCGCCGGGGCGCACCGGTCGCCTGTTTTCTGAATTTGCGCTGGCGCTGGCCGGCGCCGTGGTGATCTCGGGCCTGGTGGCGCTGACCTTGTCGCCAATGCTGTCATCGGTGCTGCTGCGGCACAACCCGCACCCCACCTGGTTTGATGCGCATGTCAATGCCTTGCTGGAATGGGTCACCCGCACTTATGCCCGGCTGCTGGGCTGGTTACTGCAGCGGCGCTACCTGGTGCTGCTGGTGATGGTTGGCAGTGGTCTGGTGTCTTGGTGGGCCTTGGGTGACTTGAAGCGGGAACTGTCGCCGCTGGAAGACCGGGGTGTGGTACTGGCGCGCATCAATGCGCCCGACGGAGCGACGCTGGCTTATACCGACCGCTACGCCAAAAGCATCGAGCGCATTGCCGAAGACTACCCCGAGTTCGACCGGATTTTTTCCACCATTGGCAACCCGACGGTATCGCAAGGCAATATCTTCTTTCGCGCCAAACCGTGGGAACAGCGCCAGCGCACCACGCTGGAGATGGCCCGCAGCATGACGCCGCGCATTGCTGGCTTGTCTGGCGTCACCGCCATTCCGATCACGCCACCGTCGCTGGGTCAGGGCTTTGGCAGCCGGCCGATCGAGTTTGTCATCATCACCTCCGAGAGCTACCAGAATCTGGCGCAAACCCTGCAAGCCTTTCAGGACGAATTGGCCAAAAACCCCGGTTTTGTCCAGGTCGATACCGATTTGCGCCTGAACAAGCCCGAAATCAAGCTCGAAGTTGATCGCGAGCGCGCCGCCGACATGGGTGTCGGGGTTGACCTGATTGCCCGCGCCATCGAAACCCTGCTGGGTGGGCGCAAGGTGACCCGCTACAAGCGCGATGGCGAGCAATACGACGTGATCGTGCAAACCAGCCCGAGTGGCCGGGATACACCGGACGATATTGAGAAAATCTTTGTGCGCGGCAAGGGCCCGGAGTTGATTCCGCTGTCGGCTCTGGTCAATATCCGCGAGGTGGTGGTGCCGCGCGAACTGATTCACTTTGGTCAGCGCCGCTCGGCCACCATCACCGCCAACCTGACGGCGGATTACTCGGTTGGCGAGGCACTGACTTTCATGGATGCCACCGCCAAAAAGCTGCTCAAACCCGGCTATGCCACCGACTTGAACGGCATCAGCCGCGAGTTTAAAAAGTCGTCCGAGTCCCTGGCGCTGGTTTTTGCGCTGGCGCTGCTGTTTATTTTTTTGGTGCTGGCAGCGCAGTTTGAGAGCTTTGTCGATCCATTTGTGATTTTGCTAAGCGTGCCCTTGTCGATGGCGGGTGCCCTGCTGGCGCTCAAGTTTTCTGGCGGCACGCTCAATGTATTCAGCCAGATTGGCCTGATCACGCTGGTCGGGCTGATCACCAAACACGGCATTTTGATTGTCGAGTTTGCCAACCAGTTGCGCGAGCAGGGCATCGACACGCTGGCGGCGATTCAGCAGTCGGCATCCCAGCGCCTGCGCCCGATCATGATGACCACCGGCGCCATGGTGCTCGGTGCCGTGCCGCTCGCGCTGGCCAGTGGTGCCGGGGCCGAGAGCCGGCAGCAGATTGGCTGGGTGATAGTCGGCGGCATGAGTCTGGGCACGCTGCTGACGGTGTTTGTGGTGCCAACCATGTACACGCTGCTGGCGCGCCGGCGGGCACCCGGGCCGAACAAGACATTAGCGCTGGCAGAACAATAAGCAGCGCATCGTGCCGGTCGTCAAAGTAGCGCTGAATTTGCTGGCGGTGATCTGCTGCTTTCGATGTCTAAAATGAACTTTTCAAATGTACAAAACAAGCGCTTATGTCTATCTCAATAGCCCAGTCCCGGCAACAATTGTCTGCTTTGATCGCCGCTGCGCAGCAGGCACCTCAGGTCATTACCAAACGCAATACACCCGTGGCGGTGCTGGTGTCGGCTGACTATTTCAAGCAAAGCCAGGCGGCCATCAAGCCCGCCGCCGATACCTTTTACAGCCAGCTTGTTCAATTGCGTGAAACTTATGCGCAAGATGACGAGACCGGGCTGGCGGCACCTGGTGCGACCCAAGAGGCCCGTCAGGCCGCCTGGAGCCGCGCCAACCCATTCGCTGATCCGGCCTAGAGTGACGGCCTTGATGGCGCAAACCATTTATCTGGCGGATACCAACGTCATCAGCGAGTTTGTCAAGAAAACACCCGACGCACGGGTGATGCACTGGTTGCAGTCGGTGTCGCTGTTGGCCGTGTCTGCTGTGTCCATAGAAGAAGCCAACTTTGGGCTGGCCTGGCAGCCCAATGCCCGCAAGCTGGCACTATTTAACGCGCTGGTGCAGCGTGTTCATGCGGTATATCCGGTTACCGAATCGATTGCCCAGCGCGCCGGCATTCTGCGGGGTCAGTTCCAGGCCCAGGGCATCATCCACAGCACCCCGGACATGCTGATCGCTGCGACGGCGCAAGAGCATGGCCTGGTGATTGCGACCCGCAATGTGCGGGATTTCTTGGCTTGCGGCGTGCAGATCATCAACCCATTTGAATTTGCTCCATGATTCAAAAACACGATTTTTGCCTGAACGGGCAGATTTTCCTGTTTGAATTCAAGGTGGTAGAGTTGGAGCCATTTGGCCGAGCGCTGCAGTAAATCAAGGACAAGGGCTATGCCCGGCCCTATCTGGCACGCGGGCAGCCGATTCACCAGATTGGCGTGGAGTTCAGCAAAGTCAGCCGGACGGTGATCGGGTTTGATGTTAAACGCTGCAAATTAAATAGCTGCAAGCGCTTGCAGCATAAGGGCTAGAGGCCGAAATGATGCTTAAATTGCCAGCCCCTGGCCAGGTTGGCTAAAGCGTTTCTAGCACGATCTGGTCAAGCCCGGCATCGGCAATGCCGGTCAGGGTTACGCTGCCCGGCACACCAGCCAGGGGATCAAGATAGAGGCTTGTGCTGTTGCCAAAAGGATCAGCCAAGATGGACACCCCCGGCAACAACTTGAACTGGGCTTCGGTATAGGTGGTGGCGTTGGTTGTATTGACAAACACCAGCTTGTCCTGGGTCACGTTAAAGCCGTTGATGCTGACTTCGCCGTCGCCCGCTTTGGTCACGCGCCCGCCAACCAACTGAAAGTCGTAGCGGAATTCTTCTGCCGCGCTGCCCGCTGTTACCGTGCCGGAACTGAGGTCAACCAGCGTTGCGCCTGAGCCGCTGCTTGGCACCACATAGTTCGCACCGCCACTGACGGCGGCACCGCCTGTCGCTGGAATGCTCACCCCCAAAGCAGTGCCAAACTGGGCGTAAGTCAGGCTGCTGGCGCTGTCGTTGCCGGGCGCGTTGGCACCAAGCTGAAAGCTGAATTTGGAGGCTCCGAGTATCTGCACCTTGGCACCGGTCGACAGGGTTAACTGAACCGCATCGTTATAGAACAAGCTGGCGCTGATGGTCATGCCATCGACCCACTGGACGACATTGCTGCCTTCGGTGTCGCTAATCTTGGCCGTGATGGCACCCGACAGCGTGTTGGGGCTGATGATGTAGGTGTCGTTGCCACCGCCACCAAGGTAATTGTTGCCGCCCGAGGGGATAAAGAAGTCGTTGCCCAGCGTGCCGGGGACGGTGTAAGACACACCCGCAGTGGCCGGGACAGGCGCTGCTGCTGCGCTCAAGCCGCTGGGCACAACATAGCCGGTGGTGATGGCCACTGGCGTTGACCCGCTGGGCAGTGCGCCACCCAGGGCGGCGGCAAACTGAGCATAGGTTTGATCGGTGGCAGCATCGCCTGCAGGCGCGTTGGCACCAAGCTGGTAGCTGAATCGGGATGCCCCCAATATCTGTAGCATGGCACCGGTGGACAGCGTCAACTGCGCGGCATCGGCGTAAAAAGTGGCGGCGCTGATGCTCATGCCATCGACCCACTGGATGACGTTGCTGCCCTCGGTGTCGGTAATTTTGGCGGTGACGGCACCGGTCAGCGTGAAGGGACTGATGACATAGGTGTCGTTGCCGCCGCCACCCAAGTAGTTGTTGCCAGCCGAGGGGATGAAAAAGTCATTGCCGAGAGTGCCGGGAACGGTGTAGGTGGGTGCGGGCGTGGTGCCGCCGGTGCTGGTGTCAACCACGCTGGTGGAGGCCGTGGCCGTTGTTCCTGTGATGGTGGCAGTTAGCGTCTCGGTGCCTTCGGTTATAGCATCAGCCGCAAGGGCCGCTGTGATGGTTGCCGTGTTGTTGTTGATCGTGACATTGCCTGCCATGCTGCCACCTGTCAGGTCGGCTGCAGTGATGAGGGTGCCCGACATGACATAGGCCAATACGGTGCCGTTGGCGATACCGGTGGTCGTCAGCGTGAAGATGGCGTTCGAGCCTTCGTTATAGCTGGCCGCATTGGCCGCCAGGCTGTAGGTTGGTGCCGGGGCGACCGTCGCGAACGTATTCATCAGGACCGAGAGGGTGTTGCTGCCGCCGTTAGCTACGATCAGATCAGCCTTGCCGTCGCCATTGATGTCGGCGCTGGTGACAGAAGAAGGTTTTAAACCCGTGGCGTAGTCCACCTTGGCGGCAAAAGTGCCATTGCCATTGTTGAGCAGAACCTGGACGGTGTTGTTGCCGGAATTTGTCACAATCAGATCGGCCTTGCCGTCGCCATTGACATCGGCGCTGGTGACAATCCAAGGGTAGTCAACCAAACCGTCAAACCAAGGGTAGTCACTTGTAACGTACTCGACTTGGGCGGCAAAGGTGCCATTGCCGTTGTTGGTCAGCACCGAGATGTTTTTGTCACCTATTTTCGCCACGATCAGATCGGCCCTGCCGTCACCATTGATGTCGGCACTGGTGACAGAATGAGCATACCAACCTATGGTGTAGTCCACCTTGGCGGCAAAGCTGCCATTGCCATTGTTGGTTAGCACCGAGACGGTGCCGCTCCAGTTCGCCACGATCAAATCGGCCTTGCCGTCGCCATTGACATCGGCGCTGGTGACAGACACAGGTTCGGCACCTGTGGCGTAGTCCACTTTGGCTGCAAAGCTGCCATTGCCATTGTTGGTCAGCACCGAGACGGTGTTGCTGTTGTAGCTCGTTACGATCAAATCGGCCTTGCCGTCGCCATTGACATCGGCGCTGGTGACAGACATAGACCGGGAACCCGTGGCGTAGTCCACCTTGGCTGCAAAGCTGCCATTGCCGTTGTTGGTCAGCACCGAGACGGTGTCGCTGTCGCCGTTCAATACGATCAGATCAGCCTTGCCGTCGCCATTGACATCGGCGCTGGTGGCATATCTAGGGTTTGAACCCGTGGCGTAGTCCACTTTGGCGGCAAGGGTGCCATTGCCATTGTTGGTCAGCACCGAGACGGTGTTGCTGCCGCCGTTCACTACGATCAGATCAGCCTTGCCATCGCCATTGACATCGGCGCTAGTGACAGAGCTAGGGTTTGAACCTGTGGCGTAGTCCACCTTGGCGGCAAACAAGGAGACGGACATCGGTGCCACTATGCTGGTGTCCACAATGGTGGTTGAAGCGGTACTGCCATTGACGGTGGCGGTCAATGTCTCAATGCCTTCAGTCGTGGCATCTGATGTCAACCGGACGGAAAGTGTTGCCGTGTTGTTGACCACCGTGACGCTGCCACTGAGTGCGCCGCCGATCACGTCTAAGGCGGTGATGCCGAAACCGGAAAGGCTATACGGCAGTTCCGTCCCGTCGGCGACACCGGTGGTCGTCAGCGTGAAGATGGCGGTAGTGCCTTCGTTGTAGCTGGCCGCATTGGCCTTCAGGCTGAAGGTTGGTGTCTGCGCGGTGCTGGTGTCGTTAACAGTTGTCGATGCGGTTGACCCAGGGCTGATGGCCAGGGTGGCCGTCAGGGTTTCAGCACCTTCGGTGGTCAGGTCAGCTACCAGCGGCACGGTGATGGTGCCGGTGTTGTTGTTGATCGTGACGTTGCCCGTCAGGCCGCCGGTGACATCGGCTGCGTTGACTATGCCACCCAAGGTGTAGGCCAGCACAGTGCCGTTGGGCACGTTAGTGGTGTAGACGGTGAAGACGGCGGACGAGCCTTCGCTGTAGCTGGCCGCAGTGGGCTTCAGTCCGTAAGTCGGTGTCGGCGCGAACGTATTCATCAGCACCGAGAGGGTGTTGCTGCCGCTGTTAGCTACGATCAGATCGGCCTTGCCGTCGCCATTGACATCGGCGCTGGTGACAGACACGGGGTTTAAACCAGTGGCGTAGTCCACTTCGGCGGCAAAGGTGCCATTGCCATTGTTGGTCAGAACCGAGACGGTGTTGCCGTCCCCGTTCGGTACGATCAGATCGGCCTTGCCATCACCATTGACATCGGCGTTTGTGACAAACGCGCTTGAAGGGTAGTTACCTGTAGGATAGTCCGCCTTAGCGGCAAAGGTGCCATTGCCGTTGTTGATTAGCACCGAGACGCTGTTGCTGCCCACTTTCGCCACGATCAGATCGGCCTTGCCGTCACCATTGACATCGGCACTGGTGACAGAATGTGGATACCCACCTACGGCGTAGTCCACCTTGGAGGCAAAGCTGCCATTGCCATTGTTGGTCAGCACCGAGACGGTGCCGTCGGCCCAATTCGCAGTGATCAGATCGGCCTTGCCGTCGCCATTGACATCGGCATTGATGACAGACACAGGTTGGGGACCTGTGGCGTAGTCCGCCTTCGCGGTGAAG
>CAIQOO010000036.1 GCA_903873485.1 uncultured beta proteobacterium
GGGCGCGATAAGCCTCTCAGGTATGCAGATTTTTGAGCGTGGCTTCCGAACAATGCTGCATGTCTCGACTAAATCCAGTTTCCAAACCCACAAAGCCATTGCCACCCATCAATCATCAGCCGCACACATCATCATTTGCCAGGACATCCCATCTACACCCATGGCGGAACATGGACTCCAGTGTTTACAGCACTCACATGGATACCCCTTAAAAATAATGGTCAAAATGGCCTCTAGCCCTTACCCATCATGCGCTGCAAGCTATAACTATTAAAGCAAATCAGAATCCGTCTGAAGGCTGTTAAAGTGACCGCTGACCAGCGCCCGACAGTTTTTGTTTTTCTTCATTACAAACCAATGCAAACCAATGTCATCACCTGTTCCGTTCTGTTTGTCTGCATGGGCAACATCTGCCGCAGCCCGACCGCCGATGGTGTGTTTCGCCAAAAGGTGCAAGACTGTGGCCTGAGCCATGCCGTGCGGGTCGATTCGGCCGGCACCCACAACTACCACCCCAACAGCCCGCCCGATGAGCGCAGCCAAAAGCACGCCGCCAAACGCGGCTACGACCTGTCTGGCTTGCGTGCCCGGCAGATTCAGGACGCCGATTTTGCCCAGTTTGACCTGATCCTGGCGATGGACTGGGACAACCTGGCGCTGTTGCAGCAGGCCTGCCCGCCACAGCATCAGCAAAAATTGCGTCGCCTCACCGAGTTTTGCCAGCAGCACGACAGCCCGGTGGTGCCCGACCCGTATTACGGTGGCGACCGGGGTTTTGAGACGGTGCTCGATCTGGTGGAAGACGCTTGTGACGGGCTGCTGCGGCATCTGCAGCAGCGGCTTCAACCCGGCAGCCTTGCCGCCACTCACGCCGGGCAACCGGGCCGCCGCAAGGGGCCTGCGCTTTAGCTCCGGCGCAAGCCGCTTTGCGCATCAAACCAGGAAACCCTGTTCACCAACCAGCCACCATGACCGACACTTCCTTGCGCTATCTTCAAATGCTCAAGCTGATTCCGCGCAGTCCGCACAAAATTGCAGTGCAAAGCATTCAGCAAAAGCTTGAGGCCATGGGCCAGCCGACGACGCCGCGAACCGTGCAGCGCGACCTGAATCTGCTGGCGGCACAATTTGATATCCAGGGCGATGCTGCCAAACCACAGGGCTGGCAATACAAGCCTGATGCAGCGCTGTTTTCGCTGGTGCCGCCTGACGTGCAGGAGGCTTTGACACTTTGCATGGCGCAGCAACATTTGCAACACCTGCTGCCCGAAGCCACGCTGAACTACCTCAAGCCGTGGTTTGCCGCAGCGCAAGATGTGCTGAACAAGCAACAAGGCAACGGCGGCTTGTCGCGCTGGCCCGACAAAGTGCGGGTGCTGGCACCGGGGCTGCCCAGAAAGTCGCCGGCCATCAAAGCGGATGTCTATGCGGCCATCACGCAGGCGCTGTTGACCGATTGCAAGCTGCGGGTGAGCTACCAGTCGGTCGGTGACAAGCCGTCCTGGACGCGGGTCGTGATGCCGCTGGCAATGGTGCTGCGGGATCGGGTGGTTTATCTGCAATGCCTGTTTGAAGGGCACACCGACGTTCGCCAACTGGTGTTGCACCGCATGCTGTCTGCCATGGTGCAAGAACCGTTTGTTCGTCCTGCCGACTTTGATCTGCAGGTCAACATTGCTGCCGGTCAATTGGGCCTGCCGATCGGTGCTGGCACGCTGGAGCTGGAGGCCTGGTTTGACGCACATTTGGCGATCCATCTGGCCGAGTCGCCGATTGCCGATGACCAGAAGCTCAGCGAGCCTGAAGATGGCGCTGTGTGTCTGCGTGCCACCGTGCCCGACAACCTGGAACTGCGGCTGTGGCTGCAATCCTTTGGCTGCGAGGTTGAAGTCACCGCGCCAGAGAGCCTGCGCCAGGAGTTCCGCGAAACCGCCGAAGCCCTGGCAGGGTTTTATGCTGACGATCAGGATGACGATGACGATCAGGATACAGACGATAGTGAAGCTGGCAGCGATGCGCCCGATGCGGATGACTGCACGGCAAAGGGTGCTACGCCCTAGCTGACCCTTCACACTGCTATATTTTTATAGTCTTTTTGGCTTCAAGCCTTTATACAGTATGCGCAAGCAGCTATATTAATAGTAGCTAAATATCAGCCAGTATCGACCAGATTTGATCGGCATCAAGGATCTCTGGTGGCGCACCGTTGGGGCGGATCATCACGGTAAGCACCTCTGACAGGGTCAGCACTTCGATGTCATCGTCCTCATCTGGCGCGTCCTCAGTCTCTTCATCGTCGAAATCGTCATCTTCTTCCTCGTCTTCTTCCTCGTCTTCTTCCTCGTCTTCGTCTTCGTCTTCGTCATCCGGTATTTCCAGATGGGGATTGAACACCGCCATTGCCTGTTGCACCGCCGCCAGCATGGGCCGCCTGCGGGCCAGTTGCTCAACTTTGAGCTGGCACAAGGCCGACAGCAGATGCAGGTGAATGCTGGTGGCGGTCAGCCAGTCCACCGATGCGGCAAAGCCGGTAACCCAGCGAATGTTCGCATCCACCATGCCCTGTGCAATGGTCTCGTACTCCATGCCCACGTCGCAAGCATCCAGAATCACACCCGCCACCTTGCCCTTGCCGTGCCGGGCGATGCGGTCAAACACCGTGGCCAGATTGATGCCCGGCCCGGCCTCGCCGCCAATGCGTGCGCCCGAACCGTGGCTGGCGATGTAGATGATCACCCGCTTGATGCCGTCGAGCTTGCGTGCATCCATCAGATGTTCCATCGCCAGCCCAAGGCTGCGGGTGTCAAAAAAAGTGGCGTAAAAAACCGACAGGCCATCGAACCGCGCCAAGCCATCCAGAAATGGCGCAATCGATGTCTGCGCCGGGTCAACGCTGACCCGGAACCAGGGGTGCTCCAGCACCAGTACGGCATAACTCATGGTGTTCTCCTTCCAAAAAAGTGATCATTCAAGCCAGCAAATGAATCCGCCACATGCCGTGGCAGCCGTTTTCAGACCAGTTGCCCTCGATGATGGCGCTTTCGGGCGCGCGGTGCAGCATGGCGCGGCCATCGACCTCGGGGCTGTGCAGGGCAAAGTGGCCGCCGCCCATATCGCGGCCTGCGTAGTTGACCCAGCCGGTCTCGCCCTCATAAGAAATCACCATGTCGTCGTCGGTGATACGCACCTCGTAGCCGGGGTCGTTGAGTTCAGCGCCGTCATCTGCGTAATAAAGATCAGCACGGCAGTTTTTCCAGATCGTCATGGGTTTTGCTCCTTCAGGGTTACAGTGAATCAAGGTATTGATGGGGGGGGTGATGGTCAGTTTCGGGCAGCGTGGCGTACTGATTAAGCCCTGCCACAGCGACATACAGCGTCGCATTGATTGCTGATCTGCCCCGCTGCAACACCCATGCGCGTGCCTTGCTTGATCGGGCTGCCGCCTACGCCCACCTGAGTGTTTCAGAGTTTGTGTTGTCCCATGCCCTGGCTTCGGCCGAAAAAGTGGTTCAGCAGCAAGAGTCCATCACTTTGAAGCCAGAAGACTTTGCCGCTTTTTTGGCCATGCTCGATGCGTCCGCCACACCCAATGCGGCCCTGCAAGAGGCGTTGCGGCAGCATGACACGCGGGTTGTGTTGTGAACCGGGTGCGCATCAGCGCGCTGGACAAATCCGTTGAGTCTGTCGGTTTTCGCTGCGGGCAGTCCGCGCCCGACGACTACATTGCCCGCTATGCCGCGCAGGACATCCGGCGCAACGTGGCGCGGGTGTTTGTGGCGACGACACCGGTGGCCGAGCCGCAGCGCCTGGCAGGTTTTTTCAGCTTGAGTGCGGGCAGTGTCAACTGTGCGGATTTGCCACCGTTGCTGGCGAAAAAATTGCCGCGCTATCCGGTGCCGGTGGCACGCATCGGGCGGCTGGCGGTCAGCCTTGATTTTCAGGGGCAGGGCCTGGGTGCTGTTTTGCTAGCCGATGCCTGTCAAAAAGTAGTCCTGGCCAGTGCCACATTGGCGGTGGAGGGCATCGTGGTGGATGCCAAAGATGGCGCTGCGGCAAGTTTTTACCAGCGCTTTGATTTTTTGCCCTTGCCGGGGAGTGTGGGCTGCTGGTTGCTGCCAGCGGCTGCGTTTGGCGCTTGATGCCGCCTGGCTGGCGTGATGCATCGCACAACAGCCGGTCATGGCGCGACATTTATTTTTGGCGAACCTCAACATCGGTTTCATTGCGACACCAAATGTCGTATAGGTGATGCACACTGGTGCCATCGCCACTTTTTACAGGAGCCCGCCATGCGCCAGATGCCCCCGATGCCCCCGATGCCCCCGATGCCTCGTTTCTTGAATATTGATACCAAGCCGCGTAATACCGACCATGCTGCTGATCTCGATGCCCACCTTGATGAATATCGTGTTCTGCTGGGCATCTTTCTCATCGATATGGTGATCAGCAGGAACTGGGTTGAGCGGCCACCGTCTGGCTCTTTGATCAGATTTTTTGCCAACGACGATTTCACCGACACCACCGGGCTGCCTGAGTTGCACGCCCTGTTGCGCACTGCCGACGATGAAGAAGACGAGGACGAGAACGAAGACTGCCTGCTCGATTTTAACGACGATTCAGAGGCTGATGCACCCAGGCTGCAAACCGCCCACAGCAAACACAAGACCCGCCAGGCGGAGCAGAACAAAGATGTCCAGCGGCGTAAGTTGACCCAAATGCTCAAGCGCCGCCGGGCTGAATTGCGCTTGCAAGGCGTGCGGCCTGACCTGCCCCTGTTTTTGAACATTGACCGGCTCGGTCGCATGATCAACCTGACCGATACCGAACACGCAGTGCTGACCTATGCCGCCTGCATGAGCTGCTTTGGCAGCTTTCACAATACTTTTGCCAGCCATTCGATTCCGATCACAGATCAGGGTCTGGCCAGCTTGCTGGCAGCGCTGACCGGTCAGCCCCACGACCTGGTGCGCAAGGCCATCCGCAGCGACAGTGTGTTGGTCAGTTCGGGCCTGATCTGCGTGGAGCATGATGACGAAGCCGACATCGAATGCAAAATCACCCTGGTGCGCGACCTGCAGGGCCTGATGCTTGACAACCTGAGCAGCGATGACGAACTCGGCAACCGGGTGCTGCGCAAGTCCAAGCCTGGCTCCCTGACGCTGGCTGATTTTCCGCATCTGGCGAGCGACGCGCGGTTAATCACCGGTTATTTGACGGGTGCCTGCCAGACCCAGGCCAAAGGGGCCAATGTGTTGCTGTACGGCCCGCCTGGCACCGGCAAAACCGAATTCGCCAAAGCGCTGGCGGCGCAATGCAGCTTGAGTTTGTACGACATTGGCCACGCCGACGAAGACGGCGACCCGATCAGCGGCGAGCATCGGCTGCGCAGCCTGAACTTTTGCCAGCGCGTGCTCAAAGGCAAAACCCAGGTGGCACTGTTGTTCGACGAGATCGAGGACGTGCTGCCCGCCCAGTCGTCGCGTGGCGGCTTTTTGGCGATGTTGATGGGCAAGCCTGCCAGCAAGGGCGGCAAAGCGTGGATCAACCGGGCGCTGGAGGACAACCTGGTGCCCACGCTCTGGATTACCAATGACACGCATATCGACGAGGCTTACCTGCGCCGCTTTGACTATTCGGTGCCGATGCGCATCCCGCCGCGCCAGGTGCGCCTGCGCATCACCACCGGCCACCTCGGCCTGCACGCGCCAAGCGCCGCAGCACTCGGGGCCATTGCCGAACTTGACGACCTGTTGCCGGCGCAACTGGAGCGGGCGGCACGGGTCGCCAGCCTGAGCGCCCCGTCCAACCCCGAACTGGCCTGGCAACATGCCGAGCAGACCCTGCAACGCAGCCGCGCCCTGCTGGGCCAGAGCCGAAAAAACCTCAAGGCCACGCAGCACACGCAATACAACCTGGCGTTTTTGAACACCGATGCCGACCTCCCGGCCATCTTGCGCGCCCTGCGCGTGCGCCCGATCGCCAGCATGTGCCTGTATGGCCCGTCGGGCACCGGCAAAAGCCAGTTGGCGCGGCACATTGCCGATGAACTGGACAAGCCGATTCTGATCAAGCGCGCGTCTGACCTGCTGGATATGTTTGTCGGCGGCACCGAGCAGCGCATTGCCGAGATGTTTGAGCAGGCGCTGGATGAAGATGCGGTGCTGCTGCTCGATGAGGCGGACAGTTTTCTGATGGCCCGCAGCGGCGCGGCGCAGCGCTGGGAAGTGACGCAGACCAACGAAATGTTGACGCAGCTCGAATGCTTTGATGGCATTTTCATGGCCACGACCAACCTGATGGCGCAGTTTGAGTCGGCCAGCTTGCGGCGGTTTAGCCACAAAATCTCGTTTTTTTATTTAAAGCCAGAGCAGCGCTGGGATTTTTTCGTTCAAGAGTTCAGCCGATTGGGGAGTGGCACACTGGCGGAAGCAGAGCTGGTGGCCGATCAGGTCAGGCGGATTGAAAATTTGTCTCCGGGTGACTTTGCGGTCATTGCCAAGAATCGGGTTGGCTTGAATGAGCGGCTGACCGCTGCTGAATTTTTGCGCTTGCTACAGCAGGAGGCTGCGGTGAAGTTGCACGGGAAAGGCCGGGTTGGGTTTGTTTGATCACTATCGAAACTACAAGATTGACGCACAATCAAGCCATGTTGACTATCGTCGAAACCCGCCTGTTCCAGCGCACCTGGCCGCATTATTGGGCGGAAGACGAGCGCGGCGAGTTCTGTGCATTTATTTCAGAGAACCCGGAAGCTGGCGATGTCGTTGCGCAATCCGGCGGCGTTCGCAAAGTCCGCTGGACACGCGCCGGGTCAGGCAAGTCTGGCGGTGTGCGGGTGATTTACTTCACGCGCATCGAAGCCGGGGAAGTTGTTTTGTTATTCATGTATGCCAAGGGCAAGCTCGACACGCTCAAGGCATCCACCCTGAAGGAGTTACGCGATGCCACCGAAAAATCTATCCAGGCCAATGACCGATGCTGAATTGGAGGCTTGGGAGTCCACCCGAGACCTTGAGGCTGAACTGGTCGAATCTGCCCGCCAAATGGCCGAAGGCCAGACATCAGTGGTTTACTCGCCTGTCATTGCCGCGCGTCAAGCCTCGGGTCTTTCTCAGGCGCAGTTTGCCGCGCTTCTTGGGGTTACCGTTCGCACACTGCAAGGCTGGGAGCAAGGTCGCAAACAGCCCACTGGCGCAGCCAAGGCGTTGATTGCCATCGCGCAAATGAACCCCAAGATTCTTGCCGAGCTTGCGCGTGATGAGCGGTTTGCTGTCGCAGCATAATACATTTGTAGGTTTCGCCTTAAGTGGGAATCCGTAATTTTAGTTGGTTTTAACAAATGGAGACTGTAATGTCAATGAATGATTTTGATCGAGTTGTCAATTTAATTACGGATTTTTGTGATCAAAAACACATTATTGAAGTCCATGAATCTCTGCAAGATGCAGGGGAGCTTGTAGCTTGGGAACACTGGCTTCATGTAGAGTTTCGTCATTTTTTACACCATAACGATGGTATTGATGATTGGGAAAGAGAGGAAACATATTTAATCGATCAGCGAAAAAACAACTCGAAGAGTGCTGCACGTGTCGATTTTAGTTTTCGTTGGAAACGAACTAAAGCAACACGAATTATACTTGAATTTAAGGCAAAATACAACTATAGAAATTGTATAAAGGCTATGATTGAGGATGTAAAAAAGATAGAATCTCTTAGGAAGAGTGAAAAACTAGACATTAGAAATTTTTATGTTGTAGGATTTCATAGCGTAGAAGAAGACATGTCAAGCGATACGATCGCAGAAGCTATTGATGATGAAGGCATTAATTTTATATATTATCCTATTGGTGATTCCGGATGCGCAGTCACTATTTTTTAATCACTATGGGTAAATAGGGGTAGGAAAGGACACCGTCCTCCCCTCCCTCCGAACCGTGCGTGCGGTTTTCCCGCACACGGCTCTCCAGTCAGTGGTTTCCACATCGGGATTGGCTCGCTGATATTCAGGGTGCGTCGTGGTGAACACTCCA
>CAIQOO010000037.1 GCA_903873485.1 uncultured beta proteobacterium
CTGCACCGCGAAGTGCTGGCACAGCAACGTGTCTGAAGACGGCCGCTACCCGCTTGACCGGATTGATCTGAAAATTCTGCAGGCCCTGCAGCAAGACGGGCGCATCAGCAACCTCAAGCTGGCCGAAAGCGTGGCGCTGTCACCCACGGCAGTGCAAGCGCGGGTGCAGCGGCTGACCAAAGACGGGGTGATCCAGGGTTATGAAGCGCGGCTGGATGCGGTCAAGCTCGGTGTCGGGCTGATGGTGTTTGTCGAGGTGCTGCTCGACAAGACCAGCGCCGGCGTGTTTGAGGCATTCAAGGCAGCCGTCCAGGTGCGCCCCGAGATCATGGAATGCCACATGGTGGCCGGCGGCTTTGACTACCTGCTGAAAACCCGCCTGCCCGACATGAACGCCTACCGCCAATTTGCCGGCAGCGTGCTGTGGCAGTTGCCCGGCGTGCGCGAAACCCGCACCTATGCGGTGATGGAAGAGGTCAAGAGCACCACGCATTTGCCGCTCACATGAGCGGCACCGGTTGATGCGGGCCAGGCATTCTCCAGGAAACAAAAAGCAAGGCGACAGCGAACACCGCTCAGTGTGCCTGATTGATACATGCCAAATCAAAAGCTGTAAGAATCCGGCTGCCCGCCAGACTAAACATTAACCATAGTCGGGATGGCCTTTGTGACCATCCCGGCCCAGTGGTTACGCTGCTTTCACTTTTGCCTTCACTTTTTTATCTTCAGGAGTATTTCAAATGAACCAACGTGCCCTCATTGCTACCGCTGCCGCTTCGCTCATGTCCCTCGCCTTGGTGGCTGGCCCGGCGGCTGCCGCCGAAAAAGAAAAATGCTTTGGCATTGCCAAGGCCGGTCAAAACGACTGCGCCAGCATTGCCGGCGTGCATTCCTGCGCCGGCCAAAGCAAGGTCGATATGGACAAGGGCGAATGGAAATATGTCGCCAAAGGCACCTGCAAGGACATGAAAGGCCTGTCGATGGATGAAGCCAAAGCTATGGTGAAGAAAAGCTAAGCATACCTAAGCAGCCTTTGTAGCGCTCAAACACCGATCAGCCATGCCAAAACCCTCAACCGACACGGCCTCGCGGCACGTTACAAGTCCGTTGACACCGGTGGTCGGCATTGGCTGGCGGCACCCGCATTACCGGGAGTTGCTGGCGCGTATGCCTAAGCTGGATTTTCTGGAAGTGCATTCGGAGAACTTTTTTGGTGCAGGGGGCGCGGCCCTGGTGGTGCTGGAGCAGGGCCGCGTCCGCTATCCCATTAGCCTGCACGGTGTCGGCCTGTCGCTGGGTTCGGCTGCCGGGCTGGACCCCTGGCATCTGGATCAACTGGCGCAACTGGTGCAGCGCATCGACCCGGTGCGGGTCAGCGACCACGCCAGCTTTGCGCGCGGTCGCTGGCCGGGCGCGATGGGCGAGCAAACCATTCACGCCGCCGATCTGCTGCCGATTCCCTTCAGCACCGAGGCGCTGAACACCCTGTGTGCCAACGTGCAACAGGTGCAAGACCGGCTGCAACGCCGCTTTATGGTGGAAAACCTCTCGGCTTACTTGCGCTGGCTGCCACAGCCGGACGAGCCGCTGTGGTCCGAGACCGACTTTTTAAACACGCTGGCGGCGCGCACCGGGTGTGCGTTGCTGGTTGATGTGAACAATATTTATGTCAATGCGCTCAATGCCCGCATTCATGGCGCGCCCGGCGATCCGGTACAGCACTGCACCGCCTGGCTGGATCGCATCGCGCCGCAGCATGTGGCCGAAATCCATCTGGCCGGGCATTGCCATGTGCTGCCACGGCCGGGCGAAGACGCGCTGGCCGAAATCGTCGTCGATGACCATGGCAGCCGCGTGTGTGCCGAGGTCTGGCAGATTTACCGCCATGCCATCAGCCGCTTGGGTGCCGTGCCAACGTTGATCGAGTGGGATACCGACGTGCCCGCGCTCGATCTTCTGCTCGATGAAGCCCGGCTGGCCCGGCAGGAAGCCACAGCCTGCCTGCGCACCTGGTCGGCAGCAGGCGCTTCAACCGTAACCGCCGCCGTGCCCGCAGCCGCGCCGCCTGACCGGGTGCTGGCATGAGCCGGCTGGCCGCGCAGCAGCAGGCATTGCTGGCCTTGCTGTTTGACTGGCCAAACGATGCTGCTCTAAAAAATATAGCTGCTTACGCAGACAGCACATGGGCTAGAGGCCAAAAAGTCTATCAAGCCAACGGCCATGCGCTGAGCAGCAATGCGCTGCATGCGGCCTATCCGGTGCTGGCGCAATTGCTGGGCGACGAGAGCTTTGAGGCCCTGGCACGCGCCTTGTGGCATGTCCAGCCGCCATTGCGCGGCGATGCCGCGCAATGGGGTGCCGCACTGGCCGAATTTGTTTGCGCCAGCGATCAACTGGCCGATGAACCCTATCTGGCCGATGTGGCCAGGCTGGAATGGGCGCTGCACAAGGCTGGCAGTGCCGCCGATGGCTTGGCTGATGCGGCCAGTTTTGCCCTGCTGGCCGAGCACGAGCCGACAAACATTTATCTGGCGCTTTCGCCCGGCTGCGCCACCCTGTGCAGCGGCTGGCCGGTGGTCAGCATCATCAACGCGCATCTGCAGCAAAACCCCGAGCTGGCGCAAGTCGGCCAGTTGTTGCGCGACCGTGTCGGCCAGGATGCGCTGATCTGGCGCAGTGGCTTGCGGCCCTTGGTGCGGCAGGCACAAGCCGGTGAAGCGGCGTTTGTCGCGGCGCTGCTGCGCGGCCAGACCCTGGGCGCGGCACTCGACCAAGCACCCGCGCTGGACATCGGCGCCTGGCTGCCAATGGCGGTTCAAACCGGTTTGCTGCTGGCTGTGCGGCTCGCTTTGCCTGACTGAAATATTTATGGCAAATAACCTTATAGCCCAATGGCACTGACATAAGCGCAATTGCATGCCAAATCCCCCGTTCGCCCTGAGCTTGGCCTGTCCTGAGCCTGCCGAAGGGTCGAAGGGCAATGAAGGCTTCGACAAGCTCAGCCCGAACGGGACACGCCCTTAAGTCAGTGCTATTGCCCTCTAGCCCTTGTCTGACAAGCGCTAATAGCTATTTATTTTGCAGCAAACACGTGTTTTTATCTTTGAGGATGATGGCCATGCAAACTGTTTCCAATGCGTCACCCGCACGTCCGGCGGATTTATTCAACCGGGTGCTTGGCCTGTTTCATGGCCTCAATGCGGCACTGGACGCGCTGCAACCCGCCGCGGCCTTGCTGGCGCGCGGCTATGTGGCCGAGGCGTTTTTCAAATCCGGCCTGACCAAGCTGCGCGACTGGGACACCACGCTGGCGCTATTTCGCGATGAATACAAGGTGCCGCTGCTGCCACCCGACATCGCTGCGGTCATGGGCACCGGTGGCGAACTGGCGTTGCCGGTGCTGCTGCTGCTGGGCCTGGGCGGGCGCTTTGGCGCGCTGGGCTTGTCGGTGATGAATGTCGTGGCGGTGCTGTCGCTGGCCGAGATTGCACCGGCTGCCTTGCAGCAGCACATCACCTGGGGTGTTTTGCTGGCAGGTCTTGCGCTGTTTGGCAGTGGCCGCTGGGCGCTTGACACCTGGCTGCTGCGGCGCTGGCCGAGGCTGGCCGCGCGCCACTGACGCCGGGGCAGCAGCCCAAAAATGCTAAGCTGCAGCCGATGAAGACCCGCAACACCCCGCCCTTCCAGACCCCACGATTGCCACGCTGCCAGGGCGGGCTGATACGCTGGCCGCGCCGCCTGGCCTGGCGGCTGGACTTGGGCTTTGGCCTGCTGGTGGGCTTGATGCTGCTGGCGCTGGCGCTGGCCAGCCTGCAGATTCGCGCCATGACCGAGTTGACCGAGCGCATTGCCACCCAGGACGTGCAGCGCTTGCTGCGGGTGCAGACACTGGCGCTGACCACCGAAGGTATCGGCAACGCCTTGCTCAACCTGATGAACTCGCCGCGTGCGCAGCGGGTGCCGGTCTATAAAGAGGTTGACGAGCGCAACCGGCGCCTTGACGGCATCATTGAATCATTGACCAACAACCTCGATGAACTCAGCCAGGTGCAGACCCTGCGCCGCCTCAACGAAGCCCGCGCTGGTTATGCCCAAGCCTTCATTGCCACAGTCGATGAGATCGAGGGCAATGACAGCCAGGCCGCCTTGGCCATTTATCGCCAGCAGGTGATGCCGGCACTGCAGCAGGTGCTGATTGAATCCAATATGCTGATCAACCGCGAGCGCGAACGTATCGAGCGCCAACTGGCCCAGGCCCAGGCCCGGTTTGAGCAACTGGCACTTTGGGTGGCGGCGCTGTCGCTGCTGGCGGTCGGCCTGGGGGTGGCGCTGGCGCTGGGCACCACGCGCAGTGTGGTGGTGCCGCTGGCGCAACTGGAGGCCGCCGCCCAGCGCATCGCCAGTGGCGACTACCAGCACCCGGTGTCAGCCACCCAGATCGAAGAAATTGATCGGGTTGGCCAGGCGCTGGCGGCCATGACCGGCGCGATTGCCGCACGCGAGCACGAAATCGAACGGCTGGCGTTTCGCGACCCGCTGACTGGGCTGCCCAATCGCACTTTTTTGCTGCAGGCCAGCCCGGCCACGCCATTGCCGCCCGGCCTGAACCCGGTGTCAGACCGCAGCAGGGACCACGACCCCCTGCACAAGCCGCCCGGCGATTGCCGCAGCCTGCTGCTGTTTGATCTGGCGCGGCTCAAAACCATCAACGAGACACTCGGTTTTGCCACCGGCGACACCCTGATCAAAGAGGTGGCGCGCCGTGCCCAGGCGGTGTTACAGCCGGTGTTGCAGCCACTCAACCCGGCACAATCGGTGGATTTGGGTTTTGGTCTGGCCGAGTTTCAGGGGTCAAATACCCTTCTGGCCCACGTCAATGGCGGCATGTTTGCGATTGTTTCTGAGGTTAATGAGCGCGCTGCCATCGAGCGCCTGCAGCAGCGTCTGCTGGATGCCATGGCGCAGCCGGTGCAGTGCAGCGGCCACAGCGTCGATCTGGGTCTGGCGTTTGGTCTGGCCGATTCAAGTGCCAGCGCTGCCACGCCGGTAATCACCCTGCTGCGCAATGCCGAAGTCGCCCTGAGTGCCGCCAAACAGGCCGCTGTGGCCTTTGCCTGGTACAACCCGGCGCAAGAAGCGGCGCGCCTATCGCACCTGGGGCTGCTGTCGGATTTGCGCGCGGCGGTGGCACAGTCGCAATTGCAAATGTGGCTGCAACCCAAGTTTTCGCTGCAAACCGGTGCGGCGGTGGGGGCCGAGGCGCTGGTGCGCTGGCAGCACCCGACGCGCGGCTTTGTCTCGCCGGCCGAATTCGTGCCGTTTGCCGAACAAACCGGGGCCATCACGCAAGTCACCGACTGGATGCTGGCGCAGGCCATGGCGACCCTGCAGCGCTGGCAACTGACCCAGCCCAACTTGAGCCTGAGCGTCAATGTCAGCACCCGTGACCTGCAAGACCCCGGCTTTTGCCAGCGCGTGCAGCAGTTGTTGCAGCAGCATGGCATCCAGCCCAAACAACTGCGGCTGGAGATTGTCGAAAGCGGCCTGATGCAAGACGCGCATAGCAGCATTGCGTTGCTGCACCGTTTGCGCGATGTCGGCGTGCAGCTCTCGATTGACGACTTTGGCACCGGTTACTCGTCGCTGGCGTATTTGCAGCAACTGCCGGTCAGCGAACTGAAGATCGACCGCAGTTTCATCATCGACATCGACACCCGGCCGATGAGCCAGAAACTGGTCAAGACCATGATCGACATGGGCCACGGCATGGATTTGCTGGTGACCGCCGAGGGCATCGAAACCGGGGCCGAGCGGGACACCCTGAGAGCACTGGGCTGCGATGTGATGCAGGGCTATTTCGGCAGCCGACCACTGTTTGGAGCACCGCTGCAGGCCTGGTTTGACCAGTTGGCGCCGGCGGTGCCTCAGGTTTGAGCATCAAATTGGCCTCCAGGCTACGTCAACAAAGCGCAGCGTGCTATATATTTTATGGATTTCCGCGCCAACTGATTGGTATGGCAGGCCGGCTTGGCTCGGCATTTTGCAAGCTGATGTCCGGTGCGCTGGCAGCACGGGTGCCGCTGGGGGAAAATCGCGGCCTGACCTGCCTGCCCGGCAATACCTGGCCAGCATGGCTGCGTTGTGAGCGCCTGGCCGTGACAGACAGGCATCTCTGCCCCTTAGGAAAGTGATATTTGCCATGAAGCTGCTGTTTGTTGCCGACCCGATTGAGTCTTTCAAGATTTACAAGGACACCACCTTCGCCATGATGCGCGCGGCGCAGCGGCGCGGTCATTTGCTGTCGGTGTGTGAGCCGCGTCATCTGCACTGGACCAGTGGCGGGCTGGTGCAGGCCCAGACCCAGGCTATCAGCCTGACTGGCGAAACCCCGGATTGGTATAAAATAGATAGCTGTGAGCGCACGCCCATCAAGGGCTACGATGCTATTTTGATGCGAAAAGACCCGCCCTTTGATGCCGAATACTTTTATGCCACGCATTTGCTGGAGCAAGCCGAGCGCGAGGGCGCATGCGTCTTCAACAAGCCCCGGTCGTTGCGTGACCATCCGGAAAAGCTGGCCATCATGGAGTTCCCCGAGTTCATCGGTCCGACTTTGGTCACGCGCCAGGCGCAAGATATCCGGGACTTTCACGCCGAGCACCGCGACATCATTCTCAAGCCGCTTGACGGCATGGGTGGCACCGGCATTTTTCGGGTCAAAGACGATGGCCTGAATCTGGGTGGCATCATCGAAACGCTGAACCAGCATGGTGCCCAGACCGTGATGGTGCAAAAGTTCTTGCCGGCCATTTCCCAGGGCGACAAGCGCGTGCTGGTGATTGCCGGCCAGCCAGTGCCGTTTTGCCTGGCGCGCATTCCGCAGGGTGGCGAGGTGCGCGGCAACCTGGCAGCCGGCGGCAAAGGTGTGGCACAGCCCTTGAGCGCGCGTGACCGCCAGATCGCCCAAGCTATTGGCCCGGTGCTGGCCGGGCGCGGTTTGCTGCTGATCGGGCTGGATCTGATTGGCGACAGCCTGACCGAGATCAATGTCACCAGCCCGACCTGTTTTCAGGAGATTTTTGACCAGACCGGGTTTGATGTGGCGGACATGTTCGTGCAGGCGCTTGAAGCCGCGCAGGCGCTCAGGCACTGACTGCCGACTGCTGCCAGCGCCGATGCCGGCTGGTCATGGCAATAGCCACTGCAGGCGGTGGCCACGCCATCGACAAACACCTGCAACTGGCCCGGCGCCATGGCAATCCAGTCCTCGTCGGTGGTGAGTGGCTCGGTCACCACAATCGCCAGCCGATCCTGCGGGCTGTTCAGTTCAGCCAGATCAACGCAGACATCGTCATCCTTCAGATGCACCGGCTGAAACGGGTGCGCGCGCAACACGTAATGCAGCTTGGTGGTGGCATGTGCCCACAAGGCCTGACCGTTGCTGAGCAAAAAATTGAAGGTGCCGTGGCGGGCAATCCGGGGAACCAGTTCGCGCAGCGTCAGGGTCAGTTCTTCCACGCTGGGCACACCGGCATGCGACTTGGCCAGCTCTTGCAGCAGCCAGCAAAAAGCCTGCTCGCTGTCGGTATTGCCGACTGGCCGAAAGCTGCCGTGCAGGTGCGGCTGGTAGTTTTTCAGGTCGCCGTTGTGGGCAAAAACCCAGTAGCGGCCCCATAGTTCACGCACAAACGGGTGGCAGTTTTCCAGCGTCACACTGCCGACCGTGGCTTTGCGCACATGCGCTACCACATTGTGGCTTTTGATCGGATAACGCTTGAGCATCTGGGCCATCGGCGAACTGGCGGCACTCATCTTGTCAACAAAGTGGCGCACCCCTTTGCCGGGCGTGGCACAGTCGCTCTCAAAGAAGGCGATGCCCCAGCCGTCGCCGTGGTGGTCGGTTGCGCCGCCGCGCTGCGAAAAGCCGGTAAAACTCAGCGTCAGGCTGGCGGGCAGGTGGCTGTTCATTCCGAGTAACTGGCACATGGTGCATTTTCCTGTTGGTCCTATGATGTCAATCCGATGACAAGTGGCTTCGAGCTTAACGATTTGCGCCCTGGGTTCAGACCATGCCAACAAGAAAAAAAATAAAAATCGGGTTTTCAGCGGGTATGCTGTCGCACAAATAGGCAGGGTTGAATTTAACTCTTATTGGTAGCGATCCAGCCTTTTTTGTCTGGCACCCATGGTTCGTCCATCACCTTTTGAGAGAATTGCCTTGAAAAGCCTATCTGAAATTGTTGCAGCCGCCCCGGCGGTGATCCTCACTAGCCTGGCACTGACCGGGCATGCTTTTACCTTGGGCGAGTTGCGCGGCACAGCCATCATTGGCCGGGCGCTCGATGTGTCGGTGCGGGTTCAAGCCAGTGCCGGGGAGGAGGTCATTGCAACTTGCTTTAGCGCCGACATTTATCATGCCGACGCACTGCAAGGCAAACCCAAGGTGTCCGTTATATCGCTCACCCCGGAGTCGTTGCTGGTGCGAATCCAGTCGGTCAGGGTGGTTGATGAACCGGTGGTCAGTGTCGAATTACGGTCAGAGTGTGGTTTTATTGCAACTCGGCGCTATGTTTTATTGGCGGACGTGGCACCCGTTGGCGTTGCCTTGCCAAGTGACACGCTGTCATCGGGCCAGGTGGTGGTGGCCCCCGTGTTGGCGAGACCGGAACTGGTCGCCAATTTGGTTTCGCCGTCTGGTGCGTCCCGTACAGGAACCCGGTCCGCTTCGACGTCAGCCTCAGCCAAACCAGGTGCCGCAAAAACCGGGCCGCAAAAGACCGGTGCATCCCCCAGCAGTACTGAGCGTATGTGGGCCAAAAAACCCCGGCTGCCCGACCGAGCCACTGACAAGGCGGTTTTAAAGCTTGATCCGAAGGCGTTTTTTTCAGACCGGATTGATGCGCTCGATAGCGCCTTGCTGTTTGCTCCGACCGTCGATGCCATGTTGCAAGCGCAGCAAATCGCCAGCTTGCAGACTGATATCAAGGTGCTGCGCGAGCTTGCGGCCAAAACCGACGGGCAGTTGCGGGCGTTGAAGACCGAGCTGCAGCAGTCGCAGTCGCAGAATATCCCGGTCGTCTGGATTTATGCGCTGGGCATTCTGGTGCTGACATGCCTGGCGGCATTGGGCTGGCTGCTGCTGCAACAGCGCCGCACCCGATCTGAGCGCCAGCCAACATGGCACGATTTGCCCGAACCAGCGCAGGCCTCGGCGCGCCGGCCGTTGCAGCCTGCGCCGGTAACGCCGATGGTGAAAACGACCCTGCCAGCCAAGCAGCAGAAGGCGACGGTGACAATTGCCGCAACTGCCGGCGCAGGGTCTGAAGCCGGCCCGCCGGTGGCTCAGGTGCCGCAGGAAAATGACCTGTTCAAAGTAGTGGCCGCCTCCCCCCCCCGGACCAGCAACATGGAGGGCATTCATAGTTTCAGCGCCGAACCGATTCTGGACATCCGCCAGCAGGCAGAGTTTTTTGTCTCGCTCGGGCAAACCGAGCGGGCTTTGCAAATTCTCAAGCAGCAGATTTCCTCTAGTGCCGAGCCCAACCCTTTCATTTATCTCGACTTGCTGGCGCTGCTGCATTCTTTGGGCATGAAAGCCGATTTTCGTGAGTACCGCAGCGCATTCAACCGGTTTTTTACCGGTGTCATGCCGGATTTTCCGGCGTTCCATCTGGAAGGCGAGGATTTGCTGGCGTATCCCGAGGTGCTTGAGCAACTGGTACAGGGCTGGCCCAGCGCCCAAACCCTGGTTTTGCTGGACCAGTTGATTTTCTGCAATCAACAAACGCCGCCGCCCCCGTCTTTTGAGCTGGCGGCCTTTCGCGATTTGCTGATGCTGCATGCCCTAGCCGAAGAGGTGGCAACAGATTTGCCCTGGAACAAGCTGCCGCCTGCAGTCAAAACGGAACTGGCGGCTGCGCCCAAAGACGAATCGTCACTGATCAGCCGGGTGGCCGCAATGGCTTCGGTCAACCGGGCGGTGGTGCCGCCAGCCAAAACGCCCGACCTGCTGCCAGCATCTCAGATACCGGCGATGGACATCGACTTTTCAAATTTCGAGACCGGCTCGCCCGCCCTGAACGCAGCGTTTGAAGCGCAGGCCGATTTGGGTTCGTCCGCGCTGCCGCCACCGGCCAACGCACCACGCACCCCTAAGCCGACAGCGGGAAAACCCCGCTAATCTGATGGCCCTGACGCTCTGGCTGAGGGTTGATGGGCGTTGACGCAGGCCGCGCACAGGCAGGCCTGGCCCCGCGCCGACGCGGGAATCTGGTCCAGCAAGTTGGCACTGAAGCGAACCTGGGTGCACCAGCAGGGCGGCTGCTCGATACCGCTGTCCTGCTGCAGCTCCATCGCGCATTGGTTGGGCTGGCCGCACAGCGGGCAGTGTTTGGGGGAAAGCGCGGGCAATGGGTTGATGGGGGTCATGCTGAAAAGAGTGGGTTGGCAGAGGGGCCTAGCGCAGCCAGGGTTCAAACGCCTTGGCCAATTTTTGCAGCACTGCCGGATCGGGCAGTGGCAGCCGCACGCTGGCCTGACCGGTCTGGGGGTCACGTTCGATCTTGATGGCGGGCATGGCATGGCCCAAGTCGCCGCCACCGCGATTGACCGCCAGCCCCTGCAACAACGCAGCACCGGCCTCCAGCAGTGCCGCCCAGGGGTCGGCTGGCGCTGCCGGTGCACCTGCCGCCACGGTCAACGCCGCGTCAACTGGGGCGGGTGTGTCGGCTGCTGTGGCTGCTGCTGGCGCAGCGGCAGCGGTGACTAACGGGGAGGGCGCGTTGACCTCGGTTAAATCGGTGTCTTTCAGTGCCGCAGCAGGTTCCAGCGCCATGTCCGTCGATGTGTTGTCCGCCGCTTCGACTGCTGGCTGGTGCTCGGTATTGGGTTCGGCCGCTGCGTCGGTGTCGGACTGCGCCTCGCCCATGCCTTGCGCCACTTTTTCCACGCTTTCCATGAACTTCGACAAGCGGGTGCCTTGCATGAACACCTCATGCTCACCGCCGTCGAGCACGCCGGCAAACAGCGATTTTTTGAACGCCAGCACACCCAGAATGCCTTCTTCAATGCTGCCCTGACCGACAAAATTGACCACCTGCACACCGCGCGACTGGCCCATGCGGTGGACCCGACCAATGCGCTGCTCCAGCACCGCCGGGTTCCACGGCAGGTCCATGTTGACCACCACGGCCGCCGCATGCTGCAGATTGAGACCGACGCCACCGGCATCGGTGGACAAAAACAGCCGGCAGTTCGCATCGGCGTGAAATTGCTCCACCAGCGCACCACGCTGGTCACCGGGCACGCTACCCGAAAACAGGACATGGCCCCAGGCGCGCTGGGCCAGGCGGCGCTTGATCAGCTCGTGCGTGCCGAGCCACTGGCTGAATACCACCGCTTTGGCATGGGGCTCTTCAAACAGCTCGTCGAGCAAGGTCATCAGCTCATCGACCTTGTGGCCGTGGTCGGTTTCGTGGTCCAGCAGGTAGGTGCTATTGCAGGCCATGCGCATATTCTGCAACGCACAGTGCAGGCGGCGCTGGTCGGTGTCTGACAGGTAACCGGTGTTGCGCCAGCGTGCCACGATGCGGGTGACGATGTCGCCGTTTTCATCATGGTGAACCCGTTGTTCGGGCGTCAGGGCGACAAAAATCCGGTGATCAACCCGCTCGGGCAGTTGTGTCAGCACCTCGGCCTTGCGACGGCGCAGCATCACTGGCGCCAGCGTCTTGCCGATGCGGTCGAGCGCCCGGTAGCCAATCACGCGGCCCATATCGTCGCGCAACTGGTGTTCATCGAGCATGCGCCAGGTGGGCCCCAGGCGATGCTGATCGACAAACTGGACAATCGAAATCAGTTCTTCAAGGCGGTTTTCCAGCGGTGTGCCGGTCAACACGATGGCGTAGGGGCTGACGATGCGCTTGAGGGCGCGCGCGGCAATCGTGTTCCAGTTTTTGATGCGCTGCGCCTCGTCGGCAATCACCAGGTCTGGTGCCCAAGCGGCGATCAGGTCGGCATCACGCGCCAGCGTTTCGTAATGGGTGATCTTGCAAAAAGTATCCTCGCGGTACTGCTGCTCACGCCGGCTGCGCAAACCGTGAATGACCTGCGCGTCACGATCGATAAAGCGGGCAAATTCGTTTTTCCATTGGTGTTTGAGCGAAGTTGGGCAGACCACCAGCACCCGGCGGGCACCAAAATGGCGTGCCAGCAGCTCGGCGGCGGCAATTGCCTGAACGGTTTTGCCCAGACCCATTTCGTCGCCAATCAGGCTGCGCCCGGCACGCGCGGCAAACAGCGCACCTTCAACCTGGTAAGGGTAGAGCTTGACCTTGAGCAGCTTGGCCAGCGATTTGTCCTGTGCGCCCTTGGGATAGGCCTGGGTCAGCAGCAGATCACGTTGCCGGGCATCGCGTTGCTGGGCGACAAACTGCCAGACATCGTCATGGCAGCGCATGTCGTGGCCGCTGGCCTGCGCCGCCTGCAGCAAGGCCGGCAGGCCGCTGTGGCCGTCTGGGCGCAGCGCCCACTGCGCATCGGCATCAAACAACAACCTGGCTTGTGCCAGCACATCAGCCGGACAGTTGACCCCCACCCGCAGCCGCACCCGGCGCTGGCCGGCGTAGTCGAGCCAGATTTCGCTGTACTCTGGCTGAAAGCCACGCGCCAGCGCGGTCCTGCCACCACGTTTGGCCAGCAGCTTGCCCAAGGTGAATTCAATGTGCTTGCAGGTGCCCAGGTCGTTGGTGGCGTAGTCCGGGCAAGTGCAAAAGTTTTGCCCGAGGCCAGTGCCGCGAATCGCCACCCGGTACTGGGAGTGGCTGACCGGGTTGCTCACCGTGAAGTCCGAGAACACCGGCTCGGTGCCGAGATTTTTCAGGTCAAAGTTCTGCTCGCGGCCAAACTGGCGGCGCAGCGCGGTTTGCCAGTCGGCGGTGTCAAGCTCGGGCGGCTTGCGGGTGCGCGACAGGCGCGGCTCGGCGGGATTGGTTTTTTTGATTGTTATTCTTTGCTTGGCGGCAGTGGACATGGCAAATCAGCGCTGAAGCGCAATGTGGGTGATGCGTTGAATTTATCTGCTGTCTGGTTCGACAAAATTCAGCATATCACCGGTCAACCGGGTTGATAGCCGAAGGTCGCAAAAAAAACAGACTCTGGTGCCGTCTTGATGATTCTAAACAGGTAGTTTGCTTGAAGCCCTCGCCGCCACGGAGCGATTCGTCACCGTGTTTCAGGAAGGCGCGTCCCTGCTTGAGGTGGACCAGTGGCTGCGCAATCTCAGTCACTAGAAACTCCAAGGCAAGGCTGCACAGGAACATGCTCACAAGGAGCAGATATCATGTTAACAATTAAAATAATAGCTAGAAACGCTTAATACGTAAGGGCCGCAATGCAAACAGATAGCAAAATCCCGTCGGGCTTAATTTCCGCCTTGCAAGAAGCCAGGCATGTTGTCATCTTTACCGGTGCCGGCGTTTCCGCCGAGAGCGGCATCCCGACTTTTCGTGATGCGCTCACCGGCCTGTGGCAGCGGTTTGACGCTGAAGACCTCGCCACTCCCAACGCCTTTCGCAAAGACAGGGATCTGGTCTGGGGCTGGTACGAATGGCGGCGCATGAAGGTGCTGATGGCGCAACCCAATCCGGCTCACCTGGCGATTGCCGCGCTGGCGCAACAGGTGCCACTGCTGACGGTGGTGACGCAAAACGTCGATGACCTGCATGAGCGTGCCGGCAGTCCCGATGTGCTGCATCTGCATGGCAGCTTTCATCAGCCGCGCTGCGCAGCCTGCGGTCAAGCCCATCGCTTTGCACCTGGCATTCCGGATGAGCCAGAAGGTGGCAGGCGATTGAGTCCACCGGTTTGCGATCAATGCGGCGGCCCAGTACGCCCCGGCGTGGTGTGGTTTGGCGAAGACCTGCCAGCCAGGGAACTCCATCAAGCCCAAAAACAAGCGCAGCAATGTGATCTGCTGTTCACCATTGGCACCTCTGGAATGGTCTATCCGGCAGCCGACATTCCGGTGCTGGCCAAACAATCGGGGGCACGGGTGGTGCAATAGGGGTAGGAAAGGACACCGTCCTCCCCTCCCTCCGAACCGTGCGTGCGGTTTTCCCGCACACGGCTCTCCAGTCAGTGGTTTCCACATCGGGATTGGCTCGCTGATATTCAGGGTGCGTCGTGGTGAACACTCCA
>CAIQOO010000038.1 GCA_903873485.1 uncultured beta proteobacterium
CGGACGAGCCAACGATCCACCCCCAGGCCATCAATTGATGTGGCAAGGCTATACCAATCTGCAACTGATATGCCAGGGATTTTTGCTTGGCATGGAGGGTTCGGGGTGATTATATTTATGGGTAAAGGGCAGGGCTAGGACCACTAATGGCCATAAATCAAATCCCCGAAAAATTCGGCATTTTTTAGCCAGGCCACCGAAGTACTGGTGCTGCCAGGGCGTTCGCCGAATTTGTCGCAGAACTGTCATGCACCGGTGCAATACTGCCGGCATCAAATTTGTTTTACAGGTCTTTCTGAATGAACCAACCGGCACAACGCCCCAACGATGTTCTTAATGCCGAAGACACCAATCTGACGCAAAACCCGCATTTCAACGCGATTGTGAATTGCCGCCTGTGCCGGCGGTACATGGTGTCTGGGGGTGTTGGCAGCGTCGTGATGGGCAGTCTGGGTTTTGCCGCTATCGGCAAATGCTTGGCCGATGCCGTAGTGGCGCCGGGCTACCAGATCCAGGTGTTGTGTGCACTGGGTGACCCGTTGACCGCCGACACCCCGGCGTACAAAAATGAAGGCACTAAAACCGCCCACGACAGGCGGGCCGGGGATTACCATGACGGCACGGAGTGGTTTGGCCTGCATGCCCAAGGCAAATGCTCGGAGTCCAGCAACATGCGCGCGTTGTTGGCCACTAACCACGAAGCGACCACCGGCGAAAAATCGAGTTCTGTTTTTCTGCATGCCGACGGGGGTGCAACCAAACTGCCGCAGCCAGCCGCTGAGGTGGATAACGATCTGGCCATTCACGGTGTCTCAGTGGTCTGGATCGGGTCCATGGACAAACAATGGTCTTACAAGGCTTCTTCAGCCGTTAACCGTTGGATCACCACCATGACCGAGGTCGCGCTGCATGGCCGATATTGGCAACCCCGCCAAGTACACCAGCCACTGGCCGGCCAATGCCGGTTACGGTGCCGGTCAGCGCCCGCGCTCAGCCACCATTGTGATCACCAAAACAGGCGGTGGCGTGATCGGCAGCTGAACAAACACTGAAGAAGTCCACAAGCTTGTCGGCCTGCGCTGACAGGTTTGTTGTGCTGGCAGCCGATCAGTCCGTCGGGTGCCTCAAACATGTCCGTCAATCTTGGAGTCAATTCATGCAGGAATTTGTGAAAAAAGTACGTGTCTTACAGTGGGATGACCACCGGTATTACCACCAGTGTCGAATCAACCAGACGCTGCATCTGATCAGTGCCATCAGTTTCTTGGTATCTTATGTGCTGCTGTTCATCAACCCGGCAGCCGCGGGCCTGGTGGGCTGGTTGGTGGGCATGGTGACGCGCCAGTCCGGACACATCTTTTTTGAGCCTCGGGGTTACGACGAAATAAACCAGGCCACCGACCAACACAAAGAGTCCATCAAGGCCGGTTACAACATGCGTCGTAAAACCGTCTTGTTGATGGTCTGGGTGTCCATGCCGCTGCTGCTGGCGCTGGAGCCAAGCCTGTTTGGTCTGATTGCGCCGGCGCACGGGGTTGCCGAATACTTGCATGATGTCGGGCTGATCTGGCTGGCACTGGGTGTGGCCGGTGTGCTGGTTCGTACCCTGCATTTGTTCTTTTTGCGCGGCCCAAGCTGGGGGCTGGCCTGGGCCACCAAGATTTTGCTGGACCCATTCCACAATGTGGCCATTTACTGGGATTCACCGTTGGCGTTGTTGCGCGGCCAGCGTTATGACCCCATCGAAGCGCAGCACCATTCGCACTGAATCCGGCTGACAACCAAAGCCAAAGTGAGGTCTGGTTGCGACGCTGCAAAACAAAAGGAACTGCTTCGCCAAGCGAGTGAGTTGCGGCAGATACAGATTCGCCGGCGACTTGCGCAGACCTGCCGTAGCAACATGCTTTTTCATCAAATTGAAATATCCGGTCGCGACACTCCAATGCTTTAACCTGTGGAGAAGACCTTGAAGAAAAGCTTGATTTCTATCGCCGTAAGTGTGCTGCTGGGCAGTTTTTTGAGCGGCTGTGGCGGCAGCGGTAACGATGTTGTGGCGGTGGTGGATCCGCTGCCCAGCCCCTCGGTACCCAACCCGGCCAAGTTTTTCAATCGCGTGGCGACCTTTGCTGTGTGCAACCAAGTCGGTGCAAGCTGTGAGTCGGCAGACACCACAGCGGCCGAAATTGTGGCCGCCAGCACGGATGGCATGACGCTGATCTACAGCAACAGCCCCAAGGGCGAAGTCGGCTTTGTTGACATCACCGATGTCAAGACTCCCAAGGCCTTGGGTGCCTTAGGCCTGGGTGGCGAGCCGACCTCGGTCACCGTGCTGGGCACGCAAGCGCTGGTGGCGGTCAACACCCGCGCAGACTTTGTCAACGTATCGGGCAAGCTGGTGGTGGTGGACATTGCCACCCGCAAAGAACTGGCCAGCATTGCGCTGCCGGGTCAGCCCGACTCGGTGGCGGTCAGCAAAGATGGCAAGTACATTGCCGTGGTGATCGAAAACGAGCGTGACGAAACCGTCAACAAAGGGGCCATGCCGCAGTTACCGGCCGGCAGCCTGGTGATTGTGGATGCGGCGGGTGCCCCCAGCACCTGGAAAACCCGCACCGTCAGCTTGACTGGCCTGGACGGCATGCTCTACCCCACCGACCCCGAGCCAGAATACGTTGACATCAACGAGGCCAATGTGGCGGTGGTAACCCTGCAAGAAAACAACCATATCGCGCTGGTGGATTTGGCCACCGGCAAGGTCACCAAGCACTTTAGCGCGGGCACGGTGGACTTGACACAGGTTGATGTGACAGACAAACGTCCCAATGTCGTTGACTTCAGCGAGTCGCAAGCAAAGCGTCTGCGCGAACCCGACGGCGTGACCTGGATTTCCAAGACCCAGTTTGTCACCGCCAATGAGGGCGATCTGAACGGTGGCAGCCGCAGCTTTACCGTATTCAACACCGACGGCACCGTAGCCTATGAAGCCGGCAACTCGCTGGAGCATCTGATGGCCCGTATTGGCCACTACAACGACAAACGTTCTGATGCCAAGGGCAGCGAGCCTGAAAACGCCGAGTTTGGCCGCTTTGATGGCACCGACTACCTGTTTGTGGCATCCGAGCGCTCCAGCGCGCTGGTCGTTTATGACCTGAGCAAAGCCAATGCGCCGGCCTATAAACAGGTATTGCCGGCCGGTTTGGCCCCCGAGGGCGTGCTGGCGATTCCGTCGCGTAGCCTGCTGATCACCGCCAGCGAATCAGACGACCGCTCCATTCTCAGCCGCTCGTCGCTGGGCATCTATCAGTACCAGACTGCTATGGCAGCCTACCCGACCATTCAGTCGGTCAACCGCGCTGATGGCACGCCGATTCCGTGGGCGGCCTTGTCCGGGCTGGCGGCGGCTGCCACTGGCTCGCTGGTCTATGCGGTGGATGACAGCTTCTTTGGTGCCAACCGGGTGTTTGAGATTGACACTGCCAGCGCACCTGCCAAGCTGCAAAAAGAAATCCGCATCACCGACCCCAGTGGCAAGATTGCCGCGCTGGCGGCCACGCTGCCCGATGCTGCCAGTGCCGATGCTTTTGATGACACCGATCTGAAAGCCATGGTCAACACTGATGGCAGCGTCAACCTCGACCCCGAGGGCATTTCGGTGGCCAGCACGGGCGGCTTCTGGGTGGCATCCGAGGGCAGCGGCACGGTGGGTGATGCCGCTTACCCGGTCAAGACCGCCAACCTGATCTTCAAGCTGAGCGCCAGCGGCGCCATTGAAGACATCATTGCACTGCCCGCTGAAGTCAATGCCAAACAAATGCGCTTTGGCTTTGAAGGGGTGGCCGAGTCCGAGGGCAAGCTGGTGGTGGCATTTCAACGTGCCTGGAAGGGCGAGACCAGCCCCCGCATAGGGGTGTATGACCTGGTGGCCAAAACCTGGCAATTCATGTTCTACCCGCTCGATGCCGTGGTCTCGCCCAACGGCGGCTGGGTGGGCCTGTCAGACATCACGGCGCTGGGCAGCGGCAAATTCATGCTGGTCGAGCGCGACAACCAGGGCGGGCCAGACGCGCGCATCAAGCGCCTGTACAGCATTGACCTGACCGGCGTGGCCGCCGGTGCCACGTTTGCCAAGACCTTGATGCGCGACCTGATCAACGACCTGAAAGCCCCCGGCGGTGCGGTTCCCGAGAAAATTGAGGGTGCAGCCCGCCTGGCCAACGGCAATGTGCTGATCGTCAACGACAACGACGGTGTCGATAACAACAGTGGCGAGGTGCAGTTGCTCAATCTGGGTAAATTGGGCAGCTAATGCACCTGAACGTCTGAGGGCTGGCGTTCAATAGCCAGCTACTGAAAAACTAGCTTTAGTGATATCTGTGACGCTGCCAATCACCCTGACCGCCTGGCCGTTTTTGTCTCGCTCGACGACGCGTCCCCGGTCCTGCACCCATATTGGCCGGCCAGTCACGGTTATCAGGCGATGCTTCGAGTGGTAGTCGGCATTGCTGCCTTCAAGCATCGCCGAAATCAGTTGCAGAACGGTTTCCTGATCATCCGGATGGATTAGCTTGACGAAGCCTTCGAGGGTTTCGTCGATTTCGCCTGGCTTGGCACCAAATAGCGTGAACCATTGCCGGTTGTGCAGCACCTTGCCGCTCGGAATATGCCAATCCCAGACACCTTCATTGGTGATGGCCAGCACTTCCTGCAAGCGCTTTTCGCTGTCGGCAATCTTCGCCTGGGCGTTGACGATGTCAGTGATGTCCTGTGCCACGACCAGGATCTGGTCCTGGCCAAGCGCGTTCTTGAACGGCTTTTTGATGGATCGATAGTGATGAATGTCGCCGCTTTCGCTGTCCTGAAGTTTTGGATTTGGTCGTTGGGCTTGTTTAGTGAGGCTGTGGTTCGACAAGCTCACCACGAACGGTGGTGTTTCACGCTCAGCGTGAACATGTCGGTGGACAGCAGCACCGAGGTGACCGGCGGCGTGCCCGACTTGTGCGCAGTCAGCGCCTTGGCGATGCTGTCTTGGTAACTGCCCGCATAGATCGGGGTGACCTTGATCTGCGGGTGAGCTTTCATGAAGTCGCTCGCAAAGCCATCAATCACCTTGGTGATGGGGCCACCCACTGCCACCGGGTAAAAAAACTGCACTTCAACCGGACTTTGTGCATGAATTTGGCCTGTAGCGCCCGCCAGTATTGCGCTGACAGCTATTTATTTCAGAGCGGTCAGTGGCAGGAACGTTTTTCGTTTCATGGTGAGTTTCTTTGTCAAATGTTGAGGTTTCGGCGAATCAGCGGCCCAGTGCTTTCAAGTAGTCGTTGCGCGCAGCCACTGCGGTGTCGGAAAAGTCAGAGAACAGGCCATCAATGCCGGCACGGTAGAACAACAGATACTCGGCCTTGGGGTCACCCTTGAGATCAAAGGTCAGCCGTTTAGGTTCGTTGCGGAAAGTCCAGGTATGCACGGTCAGGCCCAGCTTGTGTGCGTCGGCAATCAGCGTGGTGGGTGCTGCAGAGCTGGCATCCATGTAGTTGACCGCGCCATCCTTGTTCACGTCCACCATCTTGCCGTCGGTGCCGTAAGTGCCTTTGACCGGGATGATGTAGGGCTTCCAGGGGGCTACGGCGTCGGCGTATTTGGCAATCTCGGCCAGGCCGGCGGGTGTCACCATGGAGCCAAACAGCTCGGTCTTGCCAGCGCGCGTCCAGTCATAGGGACGGTCAAAAGGGGCGGCAAAGGTCACCGCACCGGTTTTGAAGTCGTAGTCATCGCCATCCACCAATTGCGCCAGCCGCACGTCGGTCTTGGTGTTGAGGTACTTGAGGTTGGCCGTCTCAAACGACTGGATGATGACCGGCGAGTCTTTCTTGGTATAGCCGTACTCGGCCAGAATGGCCAGCAAGCGGTCTTCCAGCTTCAGGCCCGCATCTTCATGGTAGGTGGGGTGCTTGGTTTCGGGATACACGCCAATCGTCCTGCTGCGCTTGGCACCTTCGGCTTTGGCCAGGTTGAGCACTTCGCGAAAAGTAGGAATTTGATACAGGCCGTTGTAAGCGGTGCTGCGGTCGCTCAGGGGCTGGATGGCGCGCAGGGTCTTGATTTCGGCCAGCGTGAAGTCAGTGGCAAACCAGCCGGTTTCATCCACACCATCGACCTTGCGGGTGGTCTTGCGGCTGGCAAACTCGGGGCGGCTGGCGACATCGGTGGTGCCGGTGATGTTGGGCTCGTGTCGGGCGATCAGTTCCCCATCTTTGGTGGCCACCAGATCAGGCTCGATGAAGTCAGCCCCCATGTCAATCGCCTTGAGGTAACCCTCCAGCGTGTGGTCAGGCAGATAACCGGCAGCACCCCGGTGACCAATGACCAGCGGTGCCTGGCCGTTCAGGGTCTGGAACGGCAAGGGGTCATCGTTGCCGCCACAGGCACTTAAGGTCAAGGTGGTGGCCAGTGCTGCAGCACTCAAGGAAAACAAACG
>CAIQOO010000039.1 GCA_903873485.1 uncultured beta proteobacterium
ATATCAGCGAGCCAATCCCGATGTGGAAACCACTGACTGGAGAGCCGTGTGCGGGAAAACCGCACGCACGGTTCGGAGGGAGGGGAGGACGGTGTCCTTTCCTACCCCTATTTTATTGACTTCGGCGGTTGCCACAAAGAATCGTTTAGTGACACTCCACAGCCAGGGGTTCCAGACCCAAACCAGCAAGAATTTCAGACTCTTGTTTTTGTCATCATTTCGAGCTTCCTTCACGAGACCGTAGTCCATGTGACGGGTGATGTGATTCATTTGAGATTCGTTTTGGTCTTGAGTCTTGGTGTCGCGCGAACGACCGTCTATACGACACCGGGTTTTAGACCATCGATAGGCAAAAACTTGCTGATCTCACCCAAAAATCGCCTTCATGCAGACTATTCAGCAGGATTGACAGGATTCTGAAATTTTCGTGGATTTTGGCTTGGAACCCCTTGTTGAAATTTCTGGCGCCGCTGGGATGGGCTCACATCAATCTGATCAGTGATTATCTGTTGTGCAGCAGCATCAAGGTCGGTGTCGGTAAATTCAGGCTGCTACGACCGTTTCCAAATCCTTAGCGTACGATTTTTTCCGTTCCTGAGACGACCCCAAGTATTCCGACTGAAGGGTACCTGTAGCCACAAACACCCGCGCCCGGCGCGGTGTCAGCACCACGGTTTCGCCTTCTTGCAAAGCCAGGTCCCGGTAATGCTGGGCCGGTATTTGCGCCTCAATGATGTCGCCGCTGCCACTGGCACTGGCATCGAGCGGCAGCAGTTCGAGCCGGGCAATGGGTCCGATCACCATGGCGCGGGTCAGTTTGGCGACGATGCCACGTGGCTGATCTGCCGCGCTGGCGCCTGCCAGATAACGCTGCACATCCAGATCATGCGGGCGCACGTAGGCAAAGGCCTTGCTGTCTTGCACCTCGCTGTGCTCGGGCGTGGCCAGACGCAGGCCGTGGTGGTCTTCGCCAATCAGCATCTCGCCCTCATGGGCGCGGCCATGAAACAGGTTCACATCGCCCAGAAAGCCATAGACAAAGGGGCTTGCCGGGTGATCCCAGACATCCTGCGGCGAGCCAATCTGCTCGACCTGGCCAGTGTTCATCAGCACCACCCGGTCTGCCACCTCAAGCGCTTCTTCCTGGTCGTGGGTGACAAAAATGCTGGTCACATGCAGGTCGTCATGCAGGCGGCGCAGCCAGCGGCGCAACTCCTTGCGCACCTTGGCATCGAGCGCACCAAAGGGTTCGTCAAGCAGCAGCACCTGGGGTTCTACAGCCAGGGCACGCGCCAGGGCAATACGTTGACGCTGGCCGCCCGAGAGTTGCGACGGGTAGCGATCTGCCAGCCAGTCGAGTTGCACCAAGCTGAGCAACTCATGCACCTTCTGCCTGATCACGGCATCAGCAGGGCGTGTCGCTTTGGGCTTCATGCGCAGGCCAAAGGCGACGTTGTCAAACACGCTCATGTGGCGAAACAGCGCGTAATGCTGAAACACAAAGCCGACATTGCGCTCGCGCACATGTTTGTCGGTGGTGTCGGTGCCGTTGAACAGGATATGCCCCAAGTCTGCTGTTTCCAGCCCGGCGATGATGCGCAGCAGCGTGGTCTTGCCGCAGCCCGACGGCCCCAGCAGGGCCACCAGTTCGCCGGACTCAATGTTCAGTGAGACATCACGCAGCGCGTGGAAAGTGCCAAAGTCTTTGCTGATGTTGCGGATTTCAATGCTCATGGTGATTTGGCTTGTTATTTATTTGGCTGCGGCAGTCGCCGGCAGCAGGGATGCGGCGGGCCGCTCTGGCGGCAGGCTGGCAGCGGCTCTTTGATCCCGCTCAAACTGCCACTCGACCACCGACTTGATCAACAAAGTGAGCAGTGCCAGCAGTGCAAGCAAGGAGGCCACGGCAAAGGCGGCAACCGACTGGTATTCGTTGTACAAAATCTCGACATGCAGCGGCAGCGTGTTGGTCTGGCCTCGGATATGGCCTGACACCACCGAGACCGCGCCAAATTCCCCCATGGCGCGGGCGTTGCACAGAATCACGCCATAGATCAGCCCCCATTTGATGTTTGGCAGTGTCACAAACCAAAAGGTTTGCCAGCCGGTGGCACCCAGCACAATGGCCGCCTGCTCTTCTTCGGTGCCTTGCACCTGCATCAGCGGAATCAACTCACGCGCAATGAACGGAAAGGTGACAAACACCGTGGCCAGAATGATGCCCGGCACGGCAAAGATGATTTTGATGTCGTGC
>CAIQOO010000040.1 GCA_903873485.1 uncultured beta proteobacterium
CGCCCGGCACTGGCCGGCCACCACCAGCGTGCCAGCCAGCAGCAGGTTGCGCGCGTGCAACGCTGCGGCATCCGGGTCAGGTTCTGCATTGCGCGCCTTGGGCAAGGACTCGCCGGTCAGGGTGGACAAATTCACCCGCAGGTCAAAGGCTTCGATCAGCCGGCAGTCGGCCGGCACCTTGTCGCCTTCGCTGAGCAGCAGCACATCGCCTGGCACCAGCAATTCGGCGGCCAGCGTCTGCAAGCCGGCATCACGCAGCACATTGACCTGCTGCGGCAGCAGCCGGCGCAGGGCATCAAGTGCCTGCTCGGCGCGGTAGGTTTGCCAAAACGAAAAAACACCATTGATCAGGATCACGCAGACGATTGCAACGCCCAACTGGGCCATGCCCTGACCCGGCTCGCGGCGCTCGGCAAACCAGGACAGGCCCGCCGCCACCCACAGGATCAGCGCAAAAAAGTGGGTGAACTCCCGGCCAAGACTCAGCCACAGCGGCTCACGCGCCACCGCTTCAACCCGGTTTAAGCCAAATTCAGTTTGTCGGCGGGCGGCCTCGTCAGAAGTCAGGCCGCCAGACCCGGACTTGAGGCTGGCCAAAGCCGCCTCGACGGGAAGTTGCGCAAGCGTCATGATGGTTTATTGTGCATCGTTTGCCCGGCATGCCGGTGCCGGGTTTGCCGCACGCTACTTTCGGTTCAACACCAGCAAGAATGCGCCGATCACAATCGCGCCGGCACTGAGGATGATCGGCACGCTGACGGTTTTGGTCTCTTGCACCTTGAGTTCCAGCGGTCCCAGCTTGAGCGCGGTGCTCTCTTTTGGGTAACTGAAGCCGCCATAGACCAGGCCGAGGGCACCGGCGGCGATCAGGATGATGCCAATGAGTTTTGTCAGGTTCATTTTTTCTTTGCTCAAAACCGCAAGTCTGGCGACCCGCTGGCAGGCGGTCGGTGCGCCAGCGCACCCAGGCCGCAGGACTAAGCATCCGATGAGGAGCGGCCTTGGTTCGCCAGCGCACAGATTTCAATCCGGAAAAAGAAGAGAGTAGCGGCTGGTTCCAATGGCACTGACTTAAGCGTAATTGCTTGCCAAATCTCCCGTTCCCCCTGAGCTTGTCGAAGGGTTCTCGAAGGCTTCGACAAGCTCAGCCCGAACGGTAATCCCTTAAGTCAGTGCCATTGGCGGCTGGTTCCTTATTTTCAAATCGGAGATTAATTTATGAAAAACTCCCAGGGTCTGCACAGCGTGACCACCACGCAGGTCAAAACCGCATTGCTGGCCACCCTCGCCATCAAGAGCTTCGGCATCCAGGTCGAAACCCGAATAATCGGGGCACAGCCTGGCGGTTTTGTCAACAGCCAAGGGCGGATCGATTTCGCGCATGGCTTTCAAGGGGCCACCCAAGTCGGCCATATCATAAGCATCACCCAATAAACCAATGAGGTCAAAAATGAATATCTTGCACAACTACAAAACTGTCGCCAGCATCACATCGCTGCTGTTTCTCGGCGCCTGCGCCGACATGAACACGCAGCCCAACCCAACCGGCGTGGTTTACCCGCAAACCAGCAGCGCCTACACCTTGTATGGCGTGGTGCAGTCCATCGACCTGGTGCCGGCCAGCAGTGGCAACAACATTGGCATCGGCACCATTGCCGGAGCGGTGATTGGCGGTGTCCTGGGCAACCAGGTGGGCGGCGGCAGCGGCAACACGGCCGCCACCGTGCTGGGTGCCGCCGGCGGCGCCTATGCCGGGCACGAGATTGAAAAACGCAATCAAGCCCAGTCCGGCGCAAACGCTTTCAAATTCACCGTTCGCCTGAGCGACGGCAGCTACCAGTCCTTCACCCAAACCAGCAATGCCGACATCCGGGTCGGCGACCGGGTGCAGATTGACAACGGGGTGGTGCGGCGCTATTGAAGTGTGACTAACTTTCATGGACTCTTGCCCACTCCGAATGATGAAACCGTTCGCCCTGAGCGCAGTCGAAGGGCAGGTGGTTCGACAAGCTCACCACGAACGGAGATGTTTCACGTTAGCGCTGGCGCACGTCCTTGAGCAGCCGGTCCAGCTCTTTTTTGACCACGCCGTAACACTCGCAAACGCTGTGCTCCAGCCCGGCGCGGTCCAGCACCCCGATATGACCACGGCGGTAGCGAATGTAGCCGTCTGCCTGCAAGCGCCCGGCGGCATCGGTAACGCTTTCGCGGCGCACCCCCAGCATGCTGGCGACCAGTTCCTGCGTCATCACCAGCTCGCGCCCCGGTACCCGGTCGAGTGTCAGCAGCAGCCAGCGGCACAGTTGCTGCTCGACCGAATGATGCCGGTTGCAAACGGCAGTTTGTGCCATTTGGGTCATCAGCGCCTGGGTGTAGCGCAG
>CAIQOO010000041.1 GCA_903873485.1 uncultured beta proteobacterium
CGCTGAGCGCCTCCAAGCCCAGCTTCGCTTTGAAGTCTGATGTGTGTACTTTGCGCGTTTTGATGACAGTCATGATTTTTCATTTTCCTTGGTTTCGTGTAGCTTAAATAACTGTCTTAAAACCTGGGTCCACTATACTGGCTGCTGTCAGCGGCTGCGTTTGGCGCTTGATGTCGAATGTCTGATTTGAAAATAGGAGTTGACCCATGGAGACACTGCCTCAGCAAGACGGTCTGGACGATGCCACCGGGCGGGCCTTTGGCCGCACAGAATTCAGCAGGCATCAGACCCGGCACATGAAGATACTCAACAAGCTGACGGCAAACGGCGGTGCCATGAGCACCCTCGATCTATTTAAAGTGGTTGACGATGGTGAGGTCAGCTTGCGCCAGTTTCAGCGTGATCTGAAAATAATGGCAGCCCACTACCGGCTGGACTGCAACCCGCGTGGCAGCAGCAAGGTCTGGTCGATCCCCAAGGGCAGCAGCCCCCGCTATGTGTTGCCGGTGCTCGATCAAAATGCGGCGCTGGCCTTTCACCTGGCCGAGGGTTTGCGGGATTGACGGCGGAATAAATCAAAAGTCGATTGTAAGTTGTTGATTTATATAAAAACTTGGCGGAGAGAGTGGGATTCGAACCCACGGTACCTTGCGGTACGCCTGATTTCGAGTCAGGTACATTCGGCCACTCTGCCATCTCTCCGCGATTTGAAGTGAGGATTGTAGCAGCGGGCTACCTGGCTTTGGCTGCCATCAAGGTCTGCAGCGCAGCAGCAATATCGCTTTCCGGTACAGCATCGGCGGGCTTGACCAAGTGGGCTAGTTCGGTCAGCGCGGTCAGGCCCCGGGCCTGCAAATCAGCAATGGCTTGACCCGCTGCCTTGGGCGATGCAAAAGCCTTGCTTTGCAACAACAGTTGTCCGCTGGCGCCGATCAGCTTGAAGTAAAACTGGCCGTCAGGCTCGCGGTATTGCTTGAACACGGGCAGCAGGACCCGACCGGCTTTGGTGCTGGCAAGCAGGTCGGCCAAGGCCAGATTGCGCAAACCCACCGAATGGCGCAGTTGCGTCATGAAGGGCGTGGCAATGGCGCGGGCTTTTTGGGCACCGGTGCGCAGGATGGTCTCAATTTTGGCCGGGTCATCCAGCAGCGCCAGATAGCAAGCTCGCATCGGGGCGATTTCCTGGTCAATACGTTCAAACACGATCTGCTTGGCATCACCCCAGGCGATGCCGTCGGCAAATGCCTGGCGCAGCGCATCTGATTCGGCGGCTGAAGCAAATGCTTGGTAAATCTGAAACAGTGCCGATCCCTCGGTGCTTTTTGGCTGGCCCGGCGCCCGGCTGTCGGTGACGATGCTGGTGATGAGCTTTTGCAATTGCGCACGCGGCGCAAACAGCGGGATGGTGTTGTTGTAACTCTTGCTCATCTTGCGGCCATCGAGTCCGGGCAAGGTTGCAACATTGTCTTCAATCACTGCGTCAGGTGCCACAAAATGCTCACCATAGCGATGGTTGAAGCTGTGTGCCATGTCGCGTGCCATCTCGATGTGCTGCACCTGGTCACGTCCAACCGGGACTTTGTGAGCGTTGAACATCAGGATGTCGGCCCCCATCAGCACCGGGTACATGAACAGCCCGGCGCTCACATCGGCATCGGGGTCGGTGCCGGCACCGGTGTTTTTATCAACAGCGGCCTTGTAGGCATGGGCACGGTTGAGCACGCCCTTGCCCAATACGCAGGTCAACAGCCAGGTGAGTTCAGGAATTTCGGGAATATCCGACTGGCGGTAAAACACCACACGCTGCGGATCCAGCCCGGCAGCCAGCCAACTGGCGGCGATTTCCAGCGTCGAGCGCTGGATCAGCGCCGGTTCATCAACCTTGATCAGGGCGTGGTAGTCGGCCAGAAAATAAAAACTCGTCACCCCGCTGCGCAGACTGGCACGCACTGCCGGGCGGATAGAACCGACATAATTACCCAGATGCGGGGTGCCCGAGGTGGTGATGCCGGTCAGAAAACGCTCGATACTCATGAAGAAAACACAATCACAAAAAACCCAACAAGGCAGACAAATTAAGCCGCCAGCCCAGCCAGTGGCGACAGCAACAGGTTGATGAGCTTGAAGCTCAGGCCCATCAACGGGCGCATCCACAGGCTGCTGACCACGCCGGCCAACACCAGTGCCATCACGATGAAAAAGCCCCACGGCTCCACCCTCGATACCAGCATGGCTTGCCGGTAGGGCAACAGGCCCACCAGAATGCGGCCTCCATCCAGCGGTGGCAGCGGGAACAGGTTAAAGACAAACATCACCACATTGACCAGAATGCCACCCTGCGCCATTTCGATAAAAAATGGTTCATTGATGCCAGCACCCTGCAACAGATAAAACAACACTCCCCACAACAGCGCCTGCACAAAATTGACGCCCGGCCCAGCCAATGCCACCCAGATCATGTCGCGCTTGGGGTTGCGCAGATTGCCAAAGCGCACCGGCACCGGTTTGGCGTAACCAAACAAAAAGGCCCCGGATGTCGCCAGATACAACATCAGCGGCATCAGGATGGTGCCTACCGGGTCGATGTGCTTGAGCGGATTGAGTGTCACGCGCCCCAGCACATAGGCGGTGTCGTCACCAAAATACCGTGCTGCGTAGCCGTGTGCCGCCTCGTGCACGGTGATCGACAGCAGCACCGGAATGGCATAGAGGGCAATCGTTTGAATCAGGTTGGCAAAATCCATGAAGCGATTCTCTCAGAGGCCCAGCACCGTCAGTGAGCCACGGCCTGCGCGGATCACCACCGGTTCGGAATTGGTCAAGTCCACCACAGTGGTGGGTTCGCGCGAACAGGCACCAGAATCGATCACCGCTGCCACACGGCCCCGGTAACGCTCGCGAATCTCCTCGGCATCATTGAGCGGCTCGGTTTCACCGGGCGGAATCAGGGTGGTGGCCAGCAACGGAGTGCTGTGCAGGGCCAGCAACTCTTGCAGCACCTTGTGATCCGGCACGCGCAGGCCAATGGTCTTGCGCGATGGGTGACTCAGGCGGCGCGGCACTTCTTTGCTGGCCTCCAGAATAAAGGTATAGGCACCGGGTGTTGCGGCTTTGAGGCGGCGAAACTGCTGGTTGTCAACCCGCGCGTAGTTGGCCAGCTCTGACAGGTCGCGGCACAACAGCGTCAGATGGTGTTTGTCATCAATCCCGCGAATGCGGCGCAATTTGTCGGCTGCCGCCTTGTCATCAAGGTGGCAGACCAGCGCGTAGCTGGAATCGGTGGGCACTGCCAGCACTTCGCCTTTGTCCAGCAAGGCGGTGGCCTGCTTGAGCAAGCGTGGCTGCGGGTTGTCGGGGTGAATTTCAAAAATCTGTGGCATGCCTTATTGTCGCTTGCCAGCCACTTCACGCGCTGACGCTGACAACACCCAAAAAAGCTGCCAGAAACACCGCGCTGGCCCGGTTGCATGCTTGATGCAGCAGCAGTGCCTAAAAGCAACAAAGATGATATAAGAACAATAGCACGTTGCGCTTATGCAGCTTGGGCTACAGGCCAATTTTATATATATTTTTCAGAACATCAAAAAATGCCAAACCGGGCAATTTCAACCACCACTCAAGGGCTATCGGCAAGGCTGAATGGCGGGGGCGTGCAAGATGCGATGCGGCAACAGGGTCCACACCGGGGTGAGCTGCGCCGGCAAATCTGGCAAAACGCCCAGGTCGGTTCGACTTTCATCGGGGCTGTGAAAGTCGCTGCCGCAGGAAGCCGCCAGACCAAATTCAAGCGCCGTGTTGGCGTAGCTCAGCGATTCGGCGACCGAATGGCTGCCGGTGACCACCTCAACGCCCTGACCACCGTGGCCCTTGAACTCGGTGAACAGGGCAAATTCTTCGTTGGTACTGAATTTGTAGCGTGCCGGGTGGGCCACCACTGCCACGCCACCGGCTTGCCGGATCCAGGTAATGGCATCGTGCAGGCTGGCCCAGCGATGTTCCACATAGCCGGGCTTGCCTTCGGTCAGGTATTTGCGAAACACCTCGTAAGTGTCTTTGCAGACCCCCGTCTCCACCATAAAGCGGGCAAAGTGGGTGCGTGAAATCAGGTCGTGGTTGCCGGCGTACTTCAGCGCACCTTCAAAAGCCCCCAAGATGCCAATACGCGCCAGGTCATCGGCCATGTCATGGGCACGCTGGGCCCGGCCACCACGGGTTTTTTGCAGGCCTTGCCACAATGACAGGTTGTCGGCATCAAAACCCAGACCGACGATATGCACGGTTTGACCCAGAAAAGTGACGGAAATTTCAACCCCCGTGAGGTAATCGAGTCCAATCGACGCAGCAGCAGTGGCGGCCCGCGCCTGGCCACCGAGTTCGTCATGGTCGGTCAGCGCCCAGAGTGTTACGCCATTGGACTTGGCACGGGCGGCCAGTGCTTCGGGGGTCAGGGTGCCATCGGAGATGATGGAATGGCAGTGGAGGTCGGCTTTAAGAGAAATAGTCACCCAGGCATTTTAGGCTTGGCCAGCAGAATCACCCGCCGACGCGTGCCGTGATATTGAGCAGCGTGCTTGTGCCATTGCCAGACGGCCAACGCCATCATGCTGATATAAGTCGGCATCAATGCCCATCGGCCAGCCGCAGCGCAATGGCGGAAAACTCACTGCGCAACGCCGAGAAGACATCAACCAGCGATGGGTCGAAGTGCCTTCCCTTTTCGCTCAGAATGATGTCGGTAGCGTTACTGACGGGCATGGATTCCTTGTAGATGCGCTTGCTGGTCAGCGCGTCGAACACATCTGCCAAGGCCATGATGCGTGCCCCAATCGGGATCGCTTCGCCCTGCAGTTGGTCCGGATAGCCGTCGCCATCCCAGCGCTCGTGATGCCACATGGCAATCTGGCGCGCCACATCCAGAAACGCCAGGGGGTAACCATCCACCGGGTAAGTTGACCGGTCTGCGTCCCTGACCCGTTGAATCGCCAGTGCAATCGAGTCGCCGCCAATTCGGCTGTGGGTCTTGATGACTTCAAACTCTGCTGCGGTCAGCCTGCCTGGCTTGCGCAAAATGTGGTCAGGGATGCCTACTTTGCCAATGTCATGCAAGGGTGCTGCCCGCACGATCAGTTTCAATTGTTCATCCGTCAGCAGAGAGCGATAGGCCGGCACCTCGCTCATGGCACGGGCCAGCACCTCCACATAAGCCTGGGTGCGGTGAATATGATGACCGGTATCCGTATCGCGTGTTTCTGCCAGAATCGCCAGCGCATGCAGACTGGCGTTTTGTACCAGTTCGTAGTCATGCATGCGCCGCAGTACTTCTTTTTCCAAAAATGCGTTTTGATCGGCCAGCCAATCCTGCGCCCGTTTATTTTCGAGTTGTGTTTTCACCCGCGCCAGCGCCACCAGAGGCCTGATCGGTTTGGTAATGTAGTCGGCAGCACCAAGCTCCAGCCCCTTTTCTTCGTCAGAGGCAGAATCACGCGCTGTCACAAAAATTACCGGAATATGGCGCGTCAGCGGGTTATCGCGCAATCGGGTCAGCACCTGATACCCATCCAGATCAGGCATCATCACATCGAGCAGGATCAAGTCCGGGCGCGGCAATGACACGGCGACACGCAACGCCCGCTCACCCGAGTTGGCCACCTTGACCCGGTAATAGGGTTCCAGCAGCTCACCCAAAATGGCGAGGTTTTCGGGTTGGTCATCAACCACCAGCACAACAGGAGAAATGTTCATTTCTGGCCATTCAACAAGACAAGTGCCTCTTCAAACAAGAACTGCTCCAGCAATTTTCCAAGCTTCCCGGCACTGACTAGCCCCAGAGTGTCGGTCAATTCGGGCCGATGCTGTTCAAAAAAACGTCGCGCGCCCATGTCATCGGCTTGCAGCAGTACGCGCAGGCCGGCGACAACCCGCATCCGGTCGGCATCGCTCAACGCCATGGACGGATTGGGCAGCGGCACCAGCGCCGTCGCTGGCAACGCGGCCTGAACCGCCGCGACAAAAACCGGCAATTCAAAGGCCAGTTGATCAAGCAGCCCGACCGCCTCGTTCAGGGATTGTTGCTTGATGGCGCGCTCAATTGCTGCGGCAATTTGTCCGATGGCTGCCGCCCCCACATTGCCGGCACTGCCCTTCAAGGTGTGCGCCACCCGCTCTGCCGCCAAAAAATCCTGCTGCTCAATATGACTTTGCAGCCTGCTCACCGCATCGGCATGTCCCTCGACAAACAGCGCCAGAACCTGCAAATAGGAAGGCAGCTTGCCGCGCACCAGCCGCAAGGCGGCATCCACATCCAGGCCGGGTATGGCGCGCAGCGTCGGCAAGATGGACGCATCGGGTTGCCCTTGCAATGTTGTGGCTGGCAACAAGGGCTGGCTGGGGCCAGGCATCGGCGGCAACCATCGCATCAGGGCCTTGACCAGGGCTTCGGGGTCAATCGGCTTGGCAACATGGTCATTCATGCCGGCTGCCAGGCAGGCCCGGCGATCCTCGTCAAACACATTGGCGGTCATGGCCAGAATCGGCACCTGCTGACGCTCAGGCAGGCTGCGTATGTCGCGCGTCGCTTCCAGACCATCTTTGCGCGGCATCTGGATGTCCATCAGAATCAGGTCGTAGTCGCAAGCTTTGGCCATGCTGACGGCAATTTCGCCATCTTGGGCCAGATCAACCGTCAGCCCCATTTCGCTCAACAGGTCAAGTGCCACCACCTGGTTGATCGGGTTGTCTTCCGCCAGCAAAATGCGCCGCCCCTTGAGCTGTGCCTGGTCCAGGCTGATGCTGCCGCCTGACGGCGTGTGCAGGCGCGTGTTCTGACCGGTGAGTGCCTCCGAAAGGGCATCGTACAGACTCGATGCCGTGACCGGCTTGTGCATCAAGCTGGCAACAGCGCCGAGACGCAACAACTCTGCGGGTGGCTCAGCACCATGTCCGAGCATCAGGATGATCTTGGGCGCTGTCTGGCCGACCGACTCGCGAATACGCATAGCGGTCTCGGTACCATTCATGTCGGGCATCTGGGCATCAACCAGCACCAGATCAAAAGGTACACCCGATTCAGTGGCCTGCGAGATGCCCGCAACGGCACTTGCACCACTGGCTGCAGCCGTCGCTTCCATGCCAAAGCGGTGCAGCAAGCGCCCCACTGCACCGGTGGTTTCCCGGCAGTCATCCACCACCAGAATGCGCAGCTTGCGATCCCCGGCAATCGCCGGGACTGGCACCGGCGCGACATCGGATTCAATCGGGCGCACGCCAAAACAGGCCTCCAGCGTGAAGGTACTGCCTTGGCCCTGCACACTCTTCACGGTCACACTGCCCCCCATCAGTTCAGCCAGACGGCGGCAAATGGCCAGGCCCAGGCCAGTGCCACCAAACCTGCGCGTGGTCGATGCATCACCCTGCTCAAACGCCTGGAACACCCGGGCCTGCTGCTCATCCGACAAACCGATGCCGCTGTCAGCCACTTCAAAGCGAATCCGGCTATGGGCCGGATCGCCCGAGAGGCGCGTGGCAGCCAAAATCACATGGCCATGTTCGGTAAATTTAACCGCATTGCTGGCAAAGTTGATCAAAATCTGCCCCAGCCGCATGCGGTCGCCAATCAGGACACGCGGCAAATCAGGGTCAATGTCGATGACCACCTCCAGGCCCTTGCTGGCAGCCTGATCGCCAATCATGTCATAGACCGTCCGGAACAGCGCTTCAAGCTCAAAATCAGCCGACTCCAGGATCAGCTTGCCGGCTTCGATTTTGGAAAAATCGAGGATGTCGTTGATGACACCCAGCAAATGCCGTGCCGATTCGTTCACCTTGTCGAGTTGCCCGATTTGCCGCTGCAACACGGCATCGCGGCGCAGCAGATAAGTCAGGCCGATGATCGCGTTCAGCGGGGTGCGGATCTCGTGACTCATGTTGGCCAAAAAAGCACTCTTGGCGCGATTGGCATCTTCGGCCACCACTTTGGCCTCGGCCAGCTCGGCGGTGCGCGCTTGCACCAGTTCCTCCAGGTGGTCGCGATGGCGCATCAACTCGTCCTGGGTGCTGCGCCGCTCGGTGATGTCATGGGCCATGCCCAGCACACCAATCAAGCTGCCATCGGCTGCCAGCATCGGCGTTTTGGTGGTTTCAAACAGTCCCCGGTAACCATTGGCCTTGAAAGTCAGCCACTCTTCGTTGATGCTCGGTTGGCCGGCAACTGCGGCCAATCGGTCATTTTCCCGAAAGAAATCGGCGGTTTTCTGGTCCACAAAATCATAATCCGTCTTGCCGAGAATCTCTGCTTCCCGGGCACCATACAAACGCTCAAAGGGCGGGTTGCAGGCCAGATAAACCCCTTGAATATCCTTGAGCCAGATCAGCGCCGGAATGGTGGCGACCAGGGTGCGCATCTGCACCTGCTCAAATTCCAGGGAGCCCAGTGTTTGACGCAGATTGTTCTGGGATTGGAGCAATTGGCGCTCGATGCGTCCGATCAGATAGAACATCACGGCGGCGAACAAGCCCAATGCAAAAAAGGATGCCAGCGACACCATGATCAACAGCCGGGTGGTTCGCTGAAGCTGTTGATCGCTTTGCTCACGAACACGGTCATTAAGTTGCTTGAGGTCATCGAGCAGAAAGTTTTGCCGTTGCTGCAAAAAATCGATGGAATTCACCAGGGTCCGCACCGCCACATAATATTCACCGTCTTCATTGGCGTTCAAACCTTCGCCAAGGCGGCGCAACAGGGATTTCTCCATGAGGCTCCCTTCGCTGAACACCGGGCTCAGGAATTGACGACCCATCTCGTCAATTTCAATATGTATTGACTTCCAGGCGCTGTCAATGGCAACCATGTCTGCCGGAAACGCCTGTCGCAATCCTGGCAACTTGCCTTCAAACGCATCAACCGATGCCACCCACTGATGGCGCTGCTTGGTCAGTTCGGGAGAGGAAAGCAGGCGCTCGGTATGGTATTTCAGCGCCAATACCAACTTGTAAGAGTCATCAACCGCCCGTTGACGGGTCTGAATGGCGCTGTAGTCAAAGATCAGGTAGCCCACCGTGATGCCGCTGATCAGGGCACCCACAATCAGCAAACCAAACCCGTAAAGCGACAGGGTCCGAATGCTCAGTAGCGAAAATCGCACGCGCCGCGCCGCGTTATCGGCCCATGTTCAGGGATGCCTGGTAATAAGCGATTTGTTTGTCACGGCCCAGGCGGTCGGTGATCTTTTCCCACTGCGCCGCTGCCAGGTCAAGCGCTTTGACCGGTGACAGTTCGCCGCTGACGGCCTTGTGAACATACTCGTCAAACACCTGGTAATACTCGCCGGCGCCAGGAATGGTGATGTCATAGACCACATTCGGGTTAGACAGCGACTTGGTGATTTCCTCCAGATAGGCTTTGGCCGACTCGGTCGAAAAGCCGGACTGGTTCCAGGCCTCGGGGTTGTCAAAGTGCGACTTGCGCGACGGGTTGACGGCGGTGCCGCTCATCGCCGTCATCTTCTTGGTCAGCTCCGGGGATGTCATGTGCGCGGCAAATTCAAAAGCCAGCGCCTTGTTTTTGGAAGCCTTGCTGACAAAAAACGTCCAGTTGCCGCTGATTGACGACACCTGATTGGGCCGCTGGTCCCATTTGCCGATCAGGCTGTTGAACACTTCAGCGCTGCCGGGAATCTGGGCGTAGCCAATTTTGTCCTTGATCACCGATGACGGCGCATTGACGGCATGCACACCCATGTCGGCCCAGTCAATCGCCATGGCAGTCTGGCCGTTGACAAAACTGTTGCGCACATCGTGGCCGGCAAAATTGGCCATGCCGGGTGGCCCAAACTTCAGGGTATCAATCCAGATGCCCAGCGCGCGCGCAAAACCGGGGTGGTTGATGCGGGGTTTCAGGGTTTTTTGATCGAAATAATAGGCCGGGTCATCGGGATGTTTGGCGTGGGCGGCGGCCTGGGCGAAAAACTGCAGCATCGAGATATCGCCCTTGACCCGGTTGCCGGCAATGCCGTAGTCCGGCTTGCCGTCGCCGCTCCAGTCCCAGCCGGTGAAGAACTCGGCCACATCACGGTAATTTTTCCAGGTGGCCGGGGCGCTGAGGTCGTATTTGTATTTTTTCTTGAAGCGTGCCTGGACATCCGGGTTGGCAAACAAGTCCTTGCGGTAATACAGGTTGATGCAATCGCCGTCGTAAGGCAAACCGTAGGCCACGTTATTCCAGGACAGCACGGTATTGCGGTAGATCGGCAACACATCGTCCCAGTCAATTTTTTTCTTGATGGCATCAGGCACCGGCTCAATATGGTCACCGCTGAGCAAGGTGCCGCTCCACATGGAAATGGCCACATAAATGTCAAAGTTGGCATCGGGTGACTTGATGGACTGGTCGATCTTTTCGATGGTCTCATTCCAGCCCGGCGTCAGCACCCGCACCTTGGCACCGGTGCGGGCCTCAAACCCCTCGACTTCATCCAGAATTGGCCCGCGAATCAGGCGGGCATCAAGCTTGGGCACAATGACCGAAATCGACTGGCCTTCAAATGGCCTGGCGGCTGGTTTGGCCGCCGGTTCTGCTGCTTTTTCACCGCAGCCCGGCAAGGACATCAAAGCCAAAACGGTCAGTGCAAACAACTTCACAATGGATTCCTCTCAGGCTTTGAAACACCAGATAAGTGAAAAAACCTGCCTGGCTATTGGCCAGTGTAGGCCCGGTGTCGCGTCTTTTGTATTGATCTGGCGCAAACAAGCGCATCACCACGCGCCGACCAAGCGCCGCGCCAGCAGCCGTACCGCCCGATCAGCCATCGCAGCAGCTTCCTGCTCATCATGGGTCACCAGCAGCGTGGCCATGCCGGCTGCCCGAATGCGGGTGCGAAATTCATCCCGCAACGCCACCCGCAGATCGGCGTCAAGTGCCGAAAACGGCTCGTCAAGCAGCAAGGCGCGCGGACCGGTGATCAGGGCGCGCGCCAGCGCCACGCGCTGCTGTTCGCCGCCCGACAAATTCCAGACCCGGCGTTTGGCCAGTTCGGCCAGCCCAAACACATCAAGCATCTGCAATGACCGCGCCCGGGCCTGGCTGCGCGGCTGGCGCTGCTCGATCAGGCCAAAAGCCACGTTGTCTTGCACATTGAGGTGCGGGAACAGCGCAAAGTCCTGAAACATCAAGGCAAAGCCACGCCGCTCAGGTGCCAGCGCGGTGATGTCCTGACCGTCAAACCAGACACTGCCCGCATCGGCTGACTGCAAGCCCGCCGCAATGTTGAGCAGTGTGCTTTTGCCACTGCCAGACGGCCCCAGCAGGGCCACAATTTCACCGGCAGCCACCTGCAAATTCACATCTTGCAGCAGCGGCCGGTCAGCGTAACGGCAGTCAATATGACGAAGTTCAAGCATGTGTCGGCTCCAGGGCTGTGCCGGCTGGCCGATTCGAGGCTGGTGGCCGGGCTGGCAGCCGCCCGACCGGCCCCGGAGTCGGCCACTCGATCAACAAAAACACCGCCAGCGCCAGGCCCATCAGCACACAGGCCAGCACCATGGCGACATCCAGATTGGCCTCGCCGGGGCGGCCCAGGCGCTGGTAAATCAGGGTGGTGAGGGTCGCCCATTCGGGGCGCGACAAAAACAGGGTGACGGCAAATTCACCCAAGGCAGTGGCCGCCGCAAACGCCATGCCCCGGCGCAGCGCCGGGGCCAGCAGCGGCAACGTGACACGCCAGAAACAACGCCAGGGACTGGCACCAAGGGTGCGCGCCGCCTGCCCGAGATGCACCGGCAAGCTGTCAAGCCCGGCGCCAAGCGCCTTGGCTATAAACGGATAGGCCAGCACCGCGTATGCAGCCAGCAGCAGCGCCAGACTGGCGGTCAAACCGGGGTACAACAGCAGCAAGCCAAACGCCACCGTGACCGGCGACACCACAAACGGTAAAAAAGCCGCCGCACGCCACAGCACCGAAACCGGTGCTGCCAGGGCATGCAGCACACCCAGCAAGGTGGCCAGCAGCAGTGCCACGCCAGAAAAGCGCAGCGTATTCCACAAAGCGGCCAGCGCCTCGGCATCAAGCACCTGCGCCCAGGCCGCTGACCCTGCCAGCCCGGCCCGCCAAAATATCGCCAGAATCGGCAGCGCACAAACCAGCAGCAACAGCAGCAGCGCGGCCACCAGTGCCAGCCACTGGGCAACCCCGCGCGGTCGATGCCGCAGCACCGGATCACTATGCCGGGGTGCCGCCAGACGCTTTTCAATGGCGGCATAGGCCAGCGCCACGGCGCCGGTGAGCAACAGCGTCCACAGCGCCAGCACACTGGCCTGCCCGAGTTGCAGTTCATGGGCGACCAGGGTGTAAATCTCCACTTCAACCGTGGCGTAAGACTGGCCGCCCAGCACCAGCGCCAGACCGAATCCGGCAAAACAATACAGAAAAACCAGGCACAGGCTCGATGCCAGCCAGGGCACAATCGCTGGCCACTCGACGCGCCAGAAACTGCGCCAGGGTGTCGCACCGAGTGACCGGGCCGCAGCCACCTGGCGCGCATTGACCTGACCGAGCGCATCGACCCCGGCGCGCACCACCAGACATAGGTTAAAAAACAGGTTGCCATACAGCAGCAGCCAGGCGCTGTTGTGCAAATCAATGCCCAGCCAACTGCTGATCAGGCCACCCGGCCCCCACAACGCCAGCACGCCCAGCGCGGCCACCAGGGTCGGCACGACAAACGGCAACATCAGCAGCCGCAGCACCAGCGCGCGACCGGCAAACTCAAAACGCGCCAGCACCCAGGCCAGCGGCACCCCCAAAACCAGCGCCAGCAGGCAGGTGATGCCGGCCTGCCCCAGCGACCACAGCAGCCGCCAGCGCAGGTAATCGTCTTGCCAGGGTTGCCACAGCGAGGCTGAACCGGCCGGGTTCAAATGACCCGACCAGCCCTCTTGCACCAGCCGGGCCAGCGGCGCCAGCAGCAGCAAGCCCAGTGCCAGCGCCGGCAGCAGCGCCAGCCACAGCCCGGGCCGTCGCATCGACCGGGACCAGCCGCGCCGGCGTTGCAGCATCAACCGGCCACCCCGTCAACCACCAGTTTCATCGGTGCGGCGCACCATGGCAGGCTATTTCAGCACCACCCGGGTCCAGCGGGCGACCCAGGCGGCACCTTTGTCGGCGATGGTCTGCGTCGGCAGGCTGTCAAAACTGGTTGGCTCGGCAGCATGGCGCATCACCTCGGCGCGCGCTGCGCCGGCCTGCACCGGGTACATCCACATGCTGGTTTGCAGCGCCTCCTGCACCGCCGCCGAGCGCATGAAATCGACAAATTTCAGGGCTGCCTCGCGCTGTGCCCCACCCTTGAGCAGCGCCACGCCTTCGACCTGGCGAAACACGCCGCCCGCAAGGTTCAAGCTGGCGGTGGGTGATTCGGTGATTTTTTCCTTGCTGTAAAACACCTCGGCGGCCGGGCTGGTGGCGTAACTCACCACCAGCGGATGGCGGCCTTTGTTGCGGGTGAATTCGGTGTAATAGGCCTCGCTCCAGCCCTTGACCACCTTGAGACCATTGCCGCGCATCTGCGCCCACCATTGAAAAGCCGGTTCTTCGCCCAGGCCGGCAATCGTCGCCAGCAAAAAAGCGTAACCCGGGCTGCTGGTGGCCGGATTGGGCACCACCAGCCAGCCCTGGTACGCCGGCAGGGTCAAGTCCTGCAAGGTTTTGGGCAGCGCCACGCCAGTTTTGGCGACGGCTGCCTTGTCGTAGTTCAGATTGACAAAACCGTAGTCCACGGCGGCCACCGACAAACCCAGTTGCAGCGCTGGCGCGTCCGAAGTCGGCAACGCCGTGCTGTCGAGCACACCAGCGGCCAGCGCCTTGCTGACCAGCGTGTTGTCGATGCCATAGACCACATCGGCCACCGGCCTGGCGCGCGTGAGAATCAGCTTATTGAGCATTTCGCCGGCATCACCGCCCTTGATGATGACCAGCCGGGTGCCGCTTTGCGCTTCAAACTTGGCCAGCAAGGGCTTGGGCAAGGCAAAAGAACTGTGCACCATCACGCGCAACTCATTGGCCGCATGGGCCGGGATTGAAACAGGGAGTGCCGCCAGCGCGGTGGCGGCCAAAACAAATAAACGACGGTTCATGGTATGCCTTGTAATGCGCCAGCACTCGGGGCGCTGAAGCAAAAGGCCAATCCGGCAAGCGGCAAACCCAAAAACCTTCACGCTCCCTACGCTGGCATGATCCAGATCAGGTGAGTGGGGTATTTCTCAGCCCGTCTTGCAACGGACACCCCCGGTGAGCGGGCCATTGTAGTGGCGCCGGGCGGCGCACCCTGCGCTTGCCCGATGATCAGGACAGGACTTTAGCGCACCGTGTGCGACACGTGTTGTGCCGCCCGCCCCTGCGCCGACCATGCTGCCTTGGATGCGGAAGGCTGGATGCTGAGAATGCGATGCGCTGATCCATCCATCACCACCAATACTGCGGCCATGACGGCCGCGATATCCTCTTCGACTTGCGCGTCGGCGCCGTGGTCATGAACCGCTTTGCCGGCGTGGGCGGCATGCTTGCCATGCCCGGCCTGGGGTGCCGGCTTGAAGAACAGCGCGGCACGATTGAGCAGCGGGAAAAACGCCAGAATCACCCCGATGCCGCTGATGATCAGGAAGCTGAGAAAAAAATCGATGACGCTGATGATCAGCGCACCCTGTAGCGTGTCGGGAACAATGGCGGTCATGACGACATCCCCTGAAAAGTTGTTGCAAACGCCTGCTCGCCAGTTGGCACAGTGAAGGCACCTCGGTTGCGCAGTAGCTGGTTCTTCATGTTCAGTTCACTCCCAGCAAGGCCAGCAGAATGCCGCCCGAAATCGCCGTTCCAAACACGCCGGCAAGATTGGGACCCATGGCGTGGTAGATCAGGAAGTTCTTTGGATTTTCTTCGTGCGCCACAATGTGCGAGACCCGCGCCGCAATCGGCACCGAGGCAATACCCGCCGAGCCAATCAGCGGATTGATCTTGGTCTTGAGGAACAGGTTCATGATTTTTGCGGTCACCACACCGGAGCCGGTGCCAAAGACAAAGGCAATCAGGCCCAGCACCACAATTTCAAGGGTCTGAAAGGTCAGAAACTTGTCGGCCGCCATGGTCGAACCAATGGCCACCGTCAGGATGATGATGATGACGTTCATCAGACCACCCGCCGCCGTCTTGGACAAACGATCAGTTACGCCAACTTCTTTCAGCAAGTTGCCCAGCATCAGCATGGTGATCAGCGGAGCCACCGGCGGGAAAAACAGGTTGACGATGATGGCAATGACCACCGGAAAAGCGATTTTTTCGAGCTTGGTGACCTTGCGCGAGTCAGCCATGCTGATTTGACGCTCGGCCTTGGTGGTCAGCAAACGCATCACCGGCGGCTGAATCATCGGCATCAGCGCCATATAAGAGTAAGCGGCGACCGAAATTGGCCCAAGCAGGTGCGGTGCCAGTTTGACCGCCACAAAAATCGCCATCGGCCCATCGGCACCACCAATCAGGCCAATGGCCCCGGCTTCACTGAGCGTGAAGCCGAGCATCTTGGCCAGGATCAGCGCAACAAAAATCCCCAAATGCGCACCGGCACCCAAAATCACCAGCTTGGGGTTGGCGATCATCGGCCCGAAATCGGTCATGGCACCAACACCCAGAAAGATCAGCGGCGGGATGATGAGTTTTTCGACACCCATGTACGCGTAGTGGAACAGACCACCGTCTTTCACCGAATACAGCAGCGCGGAAATGGCCGGCCCGCCGGGGATGTCCGGTGGCCCTGGCACATTGGCCACGATGCACGAAAAGCCGATGCCGACCAGCAGCAATGGCTCGTAATGCTTGGCGATGGCCAGAAAAATCATGATCACGCCAACCGCAATCATGAACAAATTGCCAAAGGAAAAGTTGATGGCACCCGTCTGATCGAGCAGCGCCCGCAAAAACGTCAATATCTGGTCATTCAAGTTGCACCTCTTTATAAGATGCCTGCATTTTTCGGCAGGCCATTGATTTGGTTGAAATAAAGCAGCAAAAAATCACCTTTTGCTTGCAGCCACACGCTGTCCGGCGTGCGGCGTGCGGCGTGCGGCGTGCGACTGTACAGCATTTTTTTACTGGCCCGCCTAGCTTGTCGGAATACTTTTTCACGCAAATTACATGCCAAATATCGTGGCAAAGCCAGAAAATTGTGTCTCAGCGCCTTGTCAATCGGTGGTCATTCGGGGCAAATCTTTTCGGCTGACGGCAATGAAGCCCGATGGCGGTTTCACCTCAATCGGTGCTGGCCCCACTTTCAAACCATTGCTTGATCAGCAGGCGCTCGGCCTCGGTGATGCCGGTGGCGTTGGTCATCGGCATGACTTTCATCACCACCGCTTGCTGGTAGAGGTTTTGCGCATGCAGCCTGACCTGCGCGGGTGCGTCGAGCCGGACGTTCTTCATTTGCACCTGCGGGCCGTGGCACATATAACAGCGCTGGGCCAGGATCGGCTGCAATGTTTTATAGCCAATTTGGCCTGTAGCCCCCGTCCCGTCTGCGTGAGCAGCTATTGAACTTGTAGCAACAGGGGCTGCTGTTGTCGGGGCCGGCTGGGGTGCCATCCAGACGATCAGGGTGACAATCACCGCTAACCCCACCAGCGCATAGCCCAGCGGATAGCCGCGCCGCCCCATCTTGTAGCCGTGGCGCATGACAAAAAACTGGCGAATTGCGGCACCGGCAAACATCAGGCCAATCAGCACCAGCCAGTTTTGCAGATGCAGGTAAGTAAAGCTGTAGTGGCCGCTGAGCATCGAAAACAGCACCGGCAGGGTGAAATAGGTGTTGTGCACGCTGCGCTGCTTGCCCAGCTTGCCGTGTATCGGGTCAACGGTTTGCCCGGCCTTGATCATCGCCACCGATTTTTTTTGCCCGGCAATGATCCAGAAAAACACGTTGGCACTCATGGTGGTGCCGAGCATCGCGCCAATCAGCAAAAACGCCGCTTTGCCGGCAAACCACTGACACGCCAGCCAGGATGCCAGACACACCAGCACCAGCACCAGCGCACCGACAATGGCGTCGCCATTTTTGCGCTGCCCGAGCAGGCGGCAAATCTGGTTGTACAACAGCCAGAACACCAGCAGAAAGCCAATCGCCACCGCGTTGGCTTGCCAGGGTGCCCAGTCCATCAGCGACTTGTCGATCATGTAGGTGCTGGCGCTCCATAAATACGACACGGTAAACAGCACAAAGCCGGAAATCCAGGTGGTGTAGCTTGGCCAGTAGAACCAGTGCAGGTGCTCGGGCAACTCGGGTGGCCGCACGGCAAACTTGACCGGGTGGTAGAAACCGCCGCCATGCAAGGCCCACATTTCGCCGCTAACCCCCTGCTTTTTCAGGTTTTCATCGACTGGCGGCGTCAGGCTGTTGTCGAGAAAGACAAAGTAAAACGACGAACCAATCCAGGCAATGGCGGTGATGATGTGCAACCAGCGCAGCAACAGATTGGCCCAGTCAAGGTAATAACTTTCCATCAAACATCCTTTTGTTTTAGCTGGCATGGCCGGTCGGCCACCCCGAATAATGAAACCGTTCGCCCTGAGCTTGGTCGAAGGGCATTTTGGTCATGGAGATGCTTCGACTAGCTCAGCACGAACGGGTGTATTTCACGTTAACAAATTGGCTTTGCGAACCTGCCACCTGCCACCTGCCACCTGCCACCTGCCACCTGCCACCTGCCACCTGACTGATGCTGCTTGCAAGACTTGTGCCGCCATCGTTTTGGCAATCCCAATCCCTTCAGGCCGAGTGCTGCGCTCCCCGCTGCCGCCACGCAGCTTGACGGCGAGTTTGGCACTGTAATTGCTTGACCGGTGCCATTCACTATCCTACCGAGGTTTTCATGTTCAAACGCGATTTCATCAAGACCACATTGTTGCTGGCGGCAGCCGGCCTTTGCGCAGTGGCACATGCGCAGACCACGCCGATCAAATTTCAGCTTGACTGGCGCTTTGAAGGACCCAGCGCACTGTTTTTGACGCCCGCAGCCAAGGGTTACTTCAAGGATGCCCGGCTGGATGTGAGCATTGATGCCGGCAACGGCTCGGGTGGCACGGTCACGCGGGTCGCCTCGGGCGCTTATGACATGGGCTTTGCCGATCTGGCCGCCCTGATGGAATTTCATGCCAACAACCCGGATGCGCCCAACAAGCCGGTGGCGGTGATGATGGTCTATAACGACACGCCGGCTTCGGTGATGGCCCTGAAAGTCGGCGACCTGTACGCCATGCTGATGAACGACAAAATCACCAACTACGACAGCGGCAGCAGTTTTGGGCTGGGGGTGCGGCACCGGTTCTGAGCGTGATTAGCCACAGCGCCTTCAGATACGGCATCTATAGCAGCTTGCAGGCGTGGCGCAGCGCCACCGGCAATGCGCACAAACGGATGCGCGCCGGCCACCAGTTCGCGCTCAATCAGGGCCTGAATGGCGGCCTGCACCAAGCGACCATCGCGTTGCAGGCCGTCCGCCAGCCACGGCAAGTCGGCGGCCAGCAGCAAAGTCAGCGCATAGCCCTGATGCAGGGCGTGGGCACAGTCGTGCAATGATTTGTCGGCAAAATAAAAGTCGCTGTAAATCGCCGTCAGCAGCGCCGAGCTGTCACAAAACACTAGGCCCAGCCGCTGCTGCCGGGCCTGCACCTGCACTTGGGCCTGGCGCTCCAGTTGGGTTTGCAAAATCAGCGGCTGCTCTTGTTTCGCCGGGGTGCGGTCATGCTTTTCACAAAATTCACGCAAATATTCAGGCACCCACAGCGCGGCAAAATGCTGAGCCAGGGCTTTCGCCAGCGTGGTTTTGCCGGTGCATTCGGCACCCATCAGGCAAATCAGCAAAGGTTCAGTCATGCGGCCTGGCCTTTTTCAAGCTGGCACACCACCTGGTAGTTCGTTTCATTAAAAGCACTACCGTTCGCGGTGAGCTTGTCGAACCGCAATTGTCATTTCATGCAGGTCTTCGACAAGCTCAGACCGAACGGTTTGATATGAATCGTTTTGTTGAAACGAACTATTAGTCGTTCGTTCCGCGAAAAGCATGACCGTTGGTGGCCAGTCGGCTCAAGGGGTCAAGCTTTGCAGCCCGCCCAGATAGGCTTGCAATACCGGCGGCACCGTCACCGAGCCATCGGCATTCTGATAATTTTCCAGCACCGCTACCAGCGTGCGGCCAACCGCCAGGCCGGAGCCGTTGAGGGTGTGCACCAGTTCATTTTTGCCCTGCGCGTTCTTGAAGCGGGCTTGCAGGCGGCGCGCCTGGAAGGCTTCGCAGTTGGACACCGAACTGATTTCGCGGTAAGTGTCTTGCCCCGGCAGCCAGACTTCAAGGTCATAGGTCTTGCTGGCGCCAAAACCCATGTCGCCGGTACACAGGCTCATCACCCGGTATGGCAAACCGAGCTTTTGCAGAATCGCTTCGGCATGGCGGGTCATCACTTCGAGCGCCTCATCGCTCTTGTCGGGGTGGACAATTTGCACCATTTCAACCTTGTCAAACTGGTGCTGGCGAATCAGGCCGCGCGTGTCGCGCCCGGCTGAGCCGGCCTCCGAGCGAAAGCACGGCGTGTGGCCGGTCAGCAAAACCGGCAAATCGGCCTCGGCCAGCACCACATCGCGGACAAAGTTGGTCAGCGGCACCTCGGCGGTCGGAATCAGGTACAGCGCGGTGTGGTCGGACTGCTCTTCGCCCTCTTGCCCGCCTTTCTTGGCGGCAAACAGATCGCTCTCAAACTTGGGCAACTGGCCGGTACCCCTGAGCGTGGCGGCATTGACGATATAGGGCGTGTAGCACTCGGTGTAGCCGTGCTCCTGCGTTTGCACGTCGAGCATGAACTGCGTCAGCGCCCGGTGCAGCCGGGCCACCTGCCCTTTCATCACGGTAAAACGGGCACCGGTCAGCTTGACCCCCAGCTCAAAGTCCAGCCCCAGCGGCGTGCCGACATCGACATGGTCGCGCGGCGCAAAGTCAAAAACCCGTGGGCCCAAGCCGTCAGGACTCCAGGTGCGCACCAGCACATTGGCGTGTTCGTCGGCCCCCACCGGCACGCTGGGGTGCGGCAGGTTGGGCAGCGCCAGCAGCAGGGTTTGCAATTCAGCTTGAATGGCATCCAAACGTGCTTTGGAGCTTTCCTCTTGAGACTTTAGCTCACCGCTTTCAAGCAGTAACACAGCAGCCTCACGGGTTGCCGCAGCACCTTCTTCACCTCCTTTTTTGCTAATGCCCTTCAATTGACCGTACTTTTTGGCCACCGCGTTTCGCTTCGCCTGCAGCGCTTCGGTGCGCATCTGGATCGCCTTGCGCTCGGTCTCCAGCGCGGTGAAGGCTTCGACGTTCAAAAACTCCTGCGGGCTTTTGCGGCTTTCCAGCCGGGCGATGACGCTGGCCAGGTCTTTGCGAAGGTAGGTGATGTCTAGCATGATATTTTAGATAAAAACGGGCTCTAGCCCTTGATGGATAAGCGCTAACAGCTATCTATTAAATAGCACTACGGGGATCTTCGCAGGCCGCATCAAGGCGCAGGCCCCTGGGCAGCGGGAACTTGACGGCCTCGGGCAGGCCGGCCATGGTCTGCACCGACACCGCACCGAGCGCCTTGATGCGGTCGATCACCTGGGTGACCAGAATCTCGGGGGCCGAAGCCCCGGCGGTCAGGCCGACGCGCTGGCAACCGGCAAACCACTGCGGCTGCAGGTCATCCGCGTTATCGACCATGTAGCCGGGTGTGCCCAATTTGCACGCCAGTTCGGCCAGCCGGTTGCTGTTGGAGCTGCTTGGGCTGCCCACCACAATCAGCACATCGACCTGCGAACTCATCAGCTTGACGGCATCCTGGCGGTTTTGCGTGGCATAACAAATGTCTTGCTGCTTGGGGCTGCGCACGGCTGGAAAACGCGCCTTGATGGCGGCGGCAATCTCGGCGGCATCATCGACACTGAGCGTGGTTTGCGTCACCACCGCCAGCCGGTCGGTTTGACCGGGGGCGATCAGCGCCACATCGGCCACGTCTTGAACCAGATGAATGCCGCCATCAAGCTGGCCCATGGTGCCTTCAACTTCGGGGTGACCACGGTGGCCGATCATGATGAACTCAAAGCCTTCTTTGGCCAGTTTGGCTACCTCGACATGCACCTTGGTGACCAGCGGGCAGGTGGCATCAAAAATGCGAAAGCCCCGTGCAGTGGCCTCCTGTTGCACTGCACGGCTTACGCCATGGGCAGAAAAAACCAGTGTAGCCCCCGCTGGTACTGCGTCGAGTGCTTCTATAAAAATAGCACCTTTGGCTCTCAGATCGTTCACCACATAGGTGTTGTGAACAATTTCGTGGCGCACATAAATCGGCGCGCCAAACTTGGCCAGCGCCCGCTCGACAATCTCGATGGCCCGGTCAACCCCGGCACAAAAACCACGCGGCTCGGCCAGCAGGATGGTTTGCACGGCAGCGCCGGACATGGCTACAGCACCCCGATCACCAGCACTTCAAACGTCACCGGCTTGCCTGCCAGCGGGTGGTTGAAGTCAAACAGCACGGCTTCGCCCTTGGCATCCGACCTGAAATCGACAATCGAGCCGGCAAACTGGCCGCCTCCGTCGGGTGTCGGGAACTGCAGCACGTCGCCAACCGCGTATTGCTCACCAGCAACCCCCATGTCGGTGAGTTCCTGGCGCGCCATCCATTGCTGCATGTCGGGGCTGCGCTCGCCAAAGGCGCTGCCGGCGGGCATTTCAAAGCTGGTGCGAGTGCCTTCGGGCAGGCCGATCAGACAAGCCTCCAGCGCCGGCGACAGTTGCCCGGTGCCCAGCGTCAGCGTGGCGGGCTGGCCCTCAAAGGTGCTGATCACCGTGCCGACCGGGCCGCTCAGGCGGTAATGCAGGGTGAGGAAAGAACCAGCTTGAACGGTGGCGGGTGGGCTGATTGTGTTGGAAGTCATCATGGGTGGTTTTGGTATCAATGTTAAAAAAACGCGGTTTCATGGCGCATCTCCAACACCGGCGGAGGCTGGCGCGGCGGCTGGCTGGCTGGTACCTGACGCAATGCGCAGCACCAGTTCAGCATAGCAGTCAAACAAATGCGCAACCCGGTCGGCATCGGTGGTTTTGGCACGGGATTTGAAGTCATAAGCGGCATCCACCGCTTTGTCGAGGGTTCGGTGCGCCGCCTGCAGATTTGCGGGCATGTTGTCGCCATACATTTCGGCCAGGCTGGCAGAAGCATGGACGACGCGCGCAGCGAGCACCGCCTGCGCCGCATTAGCTATCTTATCCATAGCTAGATGTACACTATCCACGCTGGCTACACGCCTTTTTGTCTTGAATTGGGGCCAGGGAAAGTTGTTATAGACAATACCGGCCGAGTAGCGAAAATCACTCTTCAGGCGACCACAGGTGTAGCGCATCCAGGCCATGTGCATGGTGCTTGACAGGATGCCGAAGTGGTACGGCGTGGCGTTGGGCACCACCAAAGTGGCATCGCTGGCGATCGTATCGGGCGGCATGAATCCAATAGGAATGAATTTGCGTCGTTCCGAGGAGACTCGGGGAATCAGCAGATAAGGCTGGTCTGGCTGACGAATTTCACCAAACAGGCTCGGTGAACTGCCCAGTCTGCGGGTGCTTTCCCGCGTCGATGCCAGGCGGTGTGCCTTGACTGCCAGCACCCGCTTTTTGACCTGCGGGAGCTGACTTAGCACATCCGGCGGGCAGTCCTTGAGCCACAAACACCAGCGCGGCAACTGGTTGATGAACTCTTCGGCACCCAGAAACGGATGCAGCCATTTTTCAGCCGCAGGCTCTTGCGCCAGCAAGGCTGATTTTTCTTCACCGTTCAACAGCAAATGACCACCGTCGTTGGGCATCGAGCCAAACACAATCGCTGGCACCTCACAAACCGGCTGCCGCCGATTCGGCAACACCACATTGGCAGCATCGACCAGATAGGGGTTGAGGCGCTGAACCGCCACTTCATGCGGCAAGCCATCGACTTCGGCATAGTCAAACAAGCGGCGGGTCTTGAGTTTGTCCACCCGGCTGGCCAGACCAAAACCGACGATCACGCAATGCACCGCCGCATTGCCTGCGGCTTCGTTGCTCCACTTGAAGGTGCGGTGGGCAAACTCGATGGCGATGCCCTCTTTGAGCATCCAGCTCCACAGCACGCCCACCTGCTCACCCTGGCAAATACTGTTGGTGCTGACGAAAGCAACCCGGATTTTTTCCCGTGCCGCCAGGCTTTGGCGTTCTGCCAGTTCAAAAATATCATTGGCTGCGGCAAGCGCACTTTTGGCACCGGTAGCCGCGCTGTCAGCAAAAATATCGACCGTTTTTGCCGTTGCAAAGGCCGCGTCGGTAAATTCACGCTTGCGCTCACTGGCCGTTGCGGCACCGGCAGCAGTCAGGTATTGGCTGGCCTTGATGTACCAGGCAGCCACATAGTCGAGCAGGCCGCCGCGCTCGATCGTGGTGCCCGCCACGACCCGGTCCATATCGCGCTTTTGCGCATCGCTTTGAAACTGTTTGCCAATAAACGGCGGATTGCCCAGGATAAAGCTGGTCTGTTCAGGCGGGCAAAAGTCGGCCCAATCGATATTCAGCGCATTGGCAATGCGGATATTGGCCGATTGCAGCAGCGGCAGGCGCGGCAGCCATTGCTGCAACACCGCGCTGGCCTGGCAATTCATCTGGTGGTCCACCAGCCACATGGCAACCTGTGCCACACGCGCCGGAAATTCTTCAATCTCGATGCCGCTGAACTGATCGACATTGACGCTGATGGCAGCAAACGGGTCGGCAATGCGGGTGCCAAAACCCTGCACCGCTCGCAGCACGTCGAGTTCAAGCATGCGCAGTTCGCGGTAGGTGATCACCAGAAAATTGCCACAACCGCAGGCCGGGTCCAGAAAGCGCAGGCTGCGCAGCTTTTTCTGAAACTCAAACAGCTTGGCTTGACTGCCTTTGATGGCGGCTAGTTCCCGCCGCAGTTCGTCAAGAAACAGCGGGCCGATCAGCTTCTGGATGTTGTCTTCACTGGTGTAGTGGGCACCGAGTTCGCGGCGCATGTCGGCATGGTCAGTGCTGCTGGCCGCATCCATGATGTGCTGGAACATCGAGCCAAAAATGGCTGGCGAAATGCGGCCCCAGTCGGTGTGGCAGCAGTCGAGCAGCAGCTCGCGCATCGATGCATCAAAGCAGGCGGTGCGCACCTTTTCCCCAAACAGGTGGCCATTGACGAAGGGATAGTTCCTGAACCAGCCCGGCAAGGCTTTTTGGCGCGCCTCGGTTTCCGTATCAAGCTGGTCAAACAGCAGGTTAAGCACCGGGCCGACATTGCTGCCGTCCTCCAGCGTGCCGTTTTCGATCAAATCGGTGAACTGGCCGGCTGGCTCAAACAGACCGGTTTTATCGGCAAACATGCAAAACAGCAGCCGCACCAGCAGCAATTGCAGCGGATGCCCGACAAAACCATCGCAAAGCAAAGCGTTGTGCAGGCGCGAAAGCTTTTTGACGGCCTGGTCGTTGATCGGATCATCGGGGCGAATCCGGGTGCTTTGCTGGCCGCGCAAAAAACCAAAAAGCGAGATGTTTTGCGCCAGCTCTTTCAGCGTAAACCGGTGTTCTGCCCCCAGGTCCAGGTCTTTCAGCCAAAAATTTTCAAAATCGCAGACCACGATAAAGCGCGGATGCTCGCCCTCTTTGAGCTTGATAAAGTAGTTTTCGGCCTGGTCCTGCGCCATGGCAAGTGGCTCGCCTTGGCTTTTGTGCTCGACCAGCAGCAGTCCCGGCCACAGCAGATCAATGAAGCCGGTATGGTTATTGAGTTTTTTGACCTTGCTCTCAAACACCGCGACGCGCCTGCGCTCAATGCCGAAAATCTCGAAAAAACGATTCCAGAAGGTTTGCGCCTCTTGCCGCTCATGGCGAGTATTTTCAAAATCTGCCGAAAACTGCACGGCGCGGGTCTTTATCTGGTTCCAGTCAAGCGTCATGGCAAATGTGGGTTTATTCTCAGCGGTATTGATCCACCTATTGTAGAAACCCCGCCATGCCCCTCAAAGACCTGCCCCCCGATATGCGCCCGCGTGAAAAAATGCTGGCGCTCGGCCCCGCCGCCCTAAGCGATGTGGAACTGCTGGCGCTGTTGTTGCGCACCGGCATCAAGGGCAAGGGGGTGCTGCAAATGGCTGCCGAACTGCTCAAAATCAAGCCGCAGGCGGGTAATGCGGCTGGTTTTGACGGCATTGCCGGACTGCTCAATGCCACCACCGATGACCTCAAGCGCATCAAGGGCCTTGGCCCGGCCAAGCGCTCCGAGCTGGTGGCCGTGCTGGAACTGGCACGCCGTGCCATGGGCCAGCGGCTGCAAGAGCGCGCCGTGTTTGACACCCCCGATGCCGTCAAGCATTACCTGCAACTGCACCTGGCGGGCCAGTCGCATGAGGTGTTTGCGGTGCTGTTTCTCGATGTGCAAAACCGCTTGCTGGCGCTCGAAGAGATGTTTCATGGCACGCTGACCCAAACCAGCGTCTATCCGCGTGAAGTGGTGCTGCGCGCCCTGCACCACCAGGCCAGCGCGGTGGTGCTGTCGCACAACCACCCCAGCGGCACGGTGCAGCCATCGCGCGCCGACGAGACGCTGACGCAAACCCTGAAAACTACGCTGGCGCTGATCGATGTGCGGGTGCTTGACCACATCATCGTGGCCCCCGGCGAAGCGCTCAGCATGGCCGAGCGGGGCTTGATGTGAAACCACTGCGCCAGGCCAATGTCCGGGTGTTGCGCCAGCCGGTGGCTGCCGCCGGCATCGGCCAGCCGGCCGCTGCGGCCCTCAAGGTGCGGGCACTGGCGGACCTGAAAATTGTCAAGCGGATGCTGGCCGAGCAGGTCCGGCAACACAGCCAGCACGCCTCGGCCAAGCTCAAGGCAGTCCTGCAGGCAGGCACCGACCGCGACCTGTTTATCAGGGCCGCCGGAGCGGTCCAGCCGTTGCCGGACAAGCGCCGGGTGCTTCATAAAAAAGAGCATTCAATACCGCTTGTGATGCAGTATCAGCGGGACGAAAAAGCCGTGCTCAAAGAAGCCATCAGCGACGGCTTTGATGTGGCAACCCTGCTTGAAGCAGACGAACACCTGAGTTTTCGGCGCCCCGGCATCGGCACCGATGTCACCTACAAACTGCGCCGGGGCGACTGGAGCATTCAGCGCCAGCTTGACCTGCACGGCCTGCGCCGCGACGATGCGCGCGAGGCGCTGAGCATCTTTATCCGCGAGTCGCACCAGCATGGCATTCGCTGCGTGCGGGTGGTGCATGGCAAGGGCCTGGGCTCGCCCGGCAAGGCGCCAGTGCTGAAAAGCCGGGTCTATAACTGGCTGGTGCAAAAAAACGAGGTATTGGCCTTTGTGCAGGCCAAGCCCGCCGATGGCGGGGCCGGCGCGCTGGTGGTATTGCTGATGACATCACGCGCGCGCTAGCATGTCGCCACTGCCAGCAGCGCTGTCAACCACCTGCTGCCAGGTCTGGCAGCGCGGTCGGCAACCATCTGGCCAGTGCGGCCTGCAGCACACCGATGGCAATCGGCTTGGTCAGAAAATCATCCATGCCCACCGCCAGGCAATGCTGGTGGTCTTCCTCAAAGGCATCGGCGGTCAGGGCGATGATCGGGCAGCGCTTTACCGGGTGATGTTCCGCTTCCCACTGCCGAATCTGCTGGGTGGCGGTGTACCCATCCATGATCGGCATTTGCAAATCCATCAGGATCAGGTCCGGCTGGCTGTCGGGGCCAGCGCCGGTGAAGGCGCGAACCGCTTCCTGCCCGTCGGTGACGACCACCACCGTCAGGCCCAGCCGGTCGAGCAGTGACTCGATCACCATACAGTTCACCGGGTTGTCCTCAACGACCATGATTCGACCGCGCAAGGCAGGTGCCACAACGCCTGCCGGGGGGTACACCGGTGTGGCGCACGCTGGTGGATGGCATGCATCCCCGCTGGCACTGCGCTGAACCGATTTGACCCGCACCCGGAACCAGAAGCACGATCCCTGGCCCGGCGCGCTCTGAACCCCGACCTCGCC
>CAIQOO010000042.1 GCA_903873485.1 uncultured beta proteobacterium
ATCGGAGTGCAGGGCAACATGGCCGTTGCCGTCAAGCTCCATCAGTTGCGCCCCCGCCGCTAGCGGCGCACCTTCGAGAAAACTGCGCATGATGTCGTTGTTGAGGCTGATCACCAGCACGCCCACCACATCCGACTGGCCGGTGGCAGGGGAAAAATGTTGAATCGTCCGCACTGCCGTGAGCACCTTTCGCTGCTCCGACCGGGTGTTGAGGTTGTCGCGGATGCCCAGCCAGCGGGTTGGTGTGCTGGTTTGCGTGGCATCTTGCAGCAAATTCTTCACCACAGCCGGGTCCACCTGGCTGACATCAAGGGTTTCGCCAACCTGGAAACGCGCGCCATTGCTGGAAAAAATGTTGATCGATACCAGGCCCTTGACGCGCACATAGCTGTTGAGGATGTAGCCCATCTGGGCTTTGGTGTCGAGCGAGCCAAAGCTGTCGGCGACATGTTCGTCGGCGTGGCGCAGGGCCAGGCCAATGTTGGTATTGCCGGCAATATTGGCGGCCAGGTCTTCAATCTGGTCCTGGTAGAGCCTCAAATAAGACGTGAAACTGGCCAGCAGCCGGCTGTTTTCGGTTTCGGCCTGTTCGATGACGATGCGTTTGGAGACCTCAAACGCCGTGCCGCCCAGCAGCATCAGCGGCAGCACGCCGACTGCCAGCAAAAACGCCAGGAACTTGGCCGTGAGGTTAAAGCGCCACTTCACGGTTTGGCTGACTGCATGCAGGGGTTTCGCAACGGGCCGGTGGCCTGATCACGGTGCCGAGGCGGCGGTAATCAGCCGGGTGTCGATGGTGGTCACGGCCGGCACGGCATCGGCGCGAATCAGCCGCAGCGCCAGCAGCACGCCCTGGTAACCCTGCTCGGCGGCCTGCTGGTCGATGGTGGCGGCCATTTTTCCGGCCTTGATCTCGGTGATGGCTTCACCCAGGGCATCGTAACCGGCCACCTTGACCCCGGTTTTTTTGCTCTCGGCGAGATACTTGATGGCACCAATCGCCATCACGTCATTGGCGGCAAACAGCAGCTTGATGTTGGGGTATTTGGCAAACATCAGTTTGGTGACCGCATAGGCCTCGTCAATTTTCCAGTTGGCGGTTTCCGAGGTCACCACTTTGATGTTTTTGTTTTCGAGCAAGCCGCGCTGCGCGCCCTGGGTGCGTTGGCGGGCATTGTCGGCACTGCGAATGCCTTCCAGAATGGCTGCCTGGGTTGGCTGGGTGATGCCTTCGCCGAGGTATTTGCCGGCCTTGTAGGCACCGGCTTCGTTATCGACGCTGACAAAGGGCACCGGCTGCAGGCCGGCTTGCCTGACTGCGTCCGGGTCCAGCCGGTTGTCGATGTTGACGATCTTGATGCCGCCATCGACGGCTTTTTTCAGCGACGGTATCAGCCGCTGCGAGTCGCCGGGGGCGATCACGATCGCCGCGACTTTGGCGGCAATCAGGTCTTCTACCAGTTGAATCTGCTGCTCGATCGAGGTCTCTTGCGCAGCGGTCTTGACAGTCAGATTGATGCCGAGTTCTTTTTCGGCGCGGCGTGCGCCTTTTTCCATTTCGACAAAAAACGGGTTGGTCAGGGTTTTCATGACCAGGCCAATTTGCGGCTTGGCCGCCGGTGCCGGTGCCGAGACGGCGGTCTGCGCTGGCGTGCTGACGCTCGGGCCGCTCGATTGACCACACCCGGCCAGGCCCAAACTCAGAAGACCCAGTACCGAAAAACTGAAAATGCGCATGATGTATCCTTTGATCGTTTGACTATAGCCCATCGCCATGACCAGCCCGTTACCGCCATCTCCACCGGCCATCCAGCAGCCGCGCAACCCGCTGCATGGCATCACCCTCGAAGCCATGGTGACGGCGCTCGCTGCGCATTACGGCTGGGCCGGCCTGGCAGAACGTATTCCGCTGCGCTGTTTTGCCCATGAACCCAGCGTCACATCAAGCCTGAAGTTTTTGCGCAAGACACCGTGGGCGCGGGACAAGGTCGAGGGGCTTTATTTGTACCTGCTGCGCGACCTGCGGCGCCAGGCCGGGCGCGGCTAGTCAGGCTTGTGCCGGTTGTTGTGCCTACCTCGAATTGTTCCTGAATTCATAGCTGTCAGCGCTTGTCTGGCAAGGGCTACAGGCCAATTTGGCATAAAAAGTGTCGGGCCTTTTGGTTAGAGGGAAAACTTCAATCTGGCGGCCAATGCGGTGCTGACCAGTGAAACCGGCATAAACTGAAAGTCGCCATGAAAAACCCTCAACCACCTCCAGCCAGTGCGCTTGATGAAGCCCTGGCGCTGCAGCGCCGGGCCTATCTGGCCCATCCGGTGCCGACCTTGCGTGAGCGCAAAGCCGACTTGCGTACCCTGCAACGCTTTGTCCGCGAACACAAAGATGCCTTGTGTGATGCCATCAGTGCCGACTACGGCCATCGGTCGCGCCACGAGACGCTGCTGGCCGAGGTGTTTCCGGTGGTCGATGGCATCGATCACATCCTCGGGCAGCTTGGCCGCTGGATGAAGCCGCAGCGCCGCTCGGTTGATTGGCGCAACTTTTTGGGCGCCAGCAATCGCGTCACGGCCCAGCCGCTGGGCGTGGTGGGCGTCATCGTGCCGTGGAACTTTCCGCTCAACCTGAGCCTGATTCCCTTGAGCTACATCTTTGCCGCAGGCAACCGGGCGATGGTGAAGATGAGCGAAAACTCGCGCCATCTGGCGGCTTATCTGATCGCCCACATACCGGCTTACTTTCCGCCCGACAAGCTGCAGTTTTTTGACGAAACCGGCGCAGTCGGCATCGCCTTTTCGCGGCTCAAGTTTGACCACCTGCTGTTTACCGGATCGGGCCAGACCGGCCGCGCGGTCATGGCCGCTGCGGCGCAAAACCTGTGCCCGGTGACGCTGGAGCTTGGCGGCAAGGCACCGGCGATTGTCTGCGACGACTTTCCGCTGCGCACGGCGGTCGAGCGCATCATGTTTGTCAAGCTGCTCAATGCCGGGCAAATCTGCACCACGGTCGATCATGCCTGGCTGCCGGCCGGCAAAGTCAACGAGTTTGTGACCCTGGCACGCACCATTGTGGCGGCGCGTTACGCCCAGTTAAGCTCGACCGACTACACCTCGATCATCGATCAAGCTTCGTTTGACCGGCTGCTGGCGGCACTCGATGACGCGCGCAACCGGGGTGCCCAGGTGCTGTGCTTGCTGGACGGGCCGGCGTTTGACCGTCGCAGCCGCAAAATTGCGCCGCACATCGTGCTCGATGCGCCAAGCGACTGCCTGTTGCTGCAGCGCGAGATTTTTGGGCCGATCCTGCCGCTGCTCAGCTTTACGTCAATCGATGAGGTGATCACGCAGATCAATGCCGGCGCACGTCCGCTGGCGGTTTATCCGTTCAGCCATGACACGCGGCAGGTGCAGAAGATCATTGACCATGTGATGTCTGGCGGCGTGTCGGTCAACGACGCGCTGTTTCATGTCGGCCAGCACGACCTGCCGTTTGGCGGCGTCGGCGAATCCGGCATGGGGCATTACCACGGCCACGAGGGCTTTGAGACCTTTTCCAAAATGCGCCCGGTGTTTTACCAGACGCGCCTGAGCACCCTCAAATTTCTGTGGCCGCCCTATGGCAAGCTGGCCGATCGGGTGCTGGCGTTTTTGATCCGCTGAACACTGGACTCAGGAACCGGGTTGGCAGTTGCGGCAAGCGCTTCGGTGCGGCGGTTGATATTTACAAGCCTTTTTGGTCTCTAGCCCTTGCCAGACAAGCGCTGATAGCTATTATTTTGATACCAAAATGAGGCTGTCAATGTGCCGGCCAGGCCGACGGGCGATTTGGCCGGGCCTGCGTGCCTATGGCAGCCAGCGTCGCAGCATGCGCTCCAGGCTGGCCAGGTCAACCGGCTTGGCCAGAAAATCATCCATGCCGGCGGCGACACAGCGCTGGCGGTCATCGTCAAAAGCGCCGGCGGTCAGCGCCACAATGGTGCGGCGCGGCGCACCATGGTCTGACTCCCATTGGCGAATGCGCCGGGTGGCTTCCCGACCGTCCATCACCGGCATTTGCACATCCATCAGAATCAGGTCATGCCGCTTGTCTTGTATCACCGCGCCCAGCGCGGCTTGTCCGTCTTCGACAAAATCGGTTTTCAGCCCGAGGGTTTCCAGCAGCGCGCCAATCACCATGCGATTGACCGGGTTGTCTTCGGCTACCAGCAGGTGACCGCTGAGTGCGCCAATGCAGTCAGGGCTGGCCAGCGCGCTGGCCGGGTGCTGGCTTGGCGCCAGATCGGTCGGCGGCAAGGTGGCAGGAATGCGGAACCAAAAGCGTGATCCGACACCCTCCTGGCTGTCAAGCCCGACATGCCCGCCCATCAGCTCGGCCAGCCGCGCCACAATCGACAAGCCCAGGCCAGTGCCGCCAAAGTGGCGTGTGGTGGAACTGTCAGCCTGGGTAAACGGCTGGAACAGCAAGACCTGTTTGTCATCGGGAATGCCAATGCCGCTGTCGCTGACCGAAAACTCCAGCAGGTGCTGCCCGGCTGCGTCGCTGATGTCGCCGACGGCCAGCCGCACTTGCCCCTGCCGGGTGAATTTGATCGCATTGCCGACATAGTTTGACAGCATCTGGCGCAGGCGCATCAGGTCGCCCCAGTAGCGGCTATGGGGCAGGGTGCCGGCATCGATGAGCAACTCCAGGCCCTTGCGCTGGGCCTGCTTCTCGAATGCCTGGCAGGTGTCGGTGAGCAATTGCTGCGGGCTGAAGTCGGCGCAGTCGAGTTCGAGCCTGCCAGCCTCGACTTTGGACAGGTCCAGAATGCCATTGAGCAGGGCCTGCAGGGTTTGCCCGGAACTGAGCAGGGTGCTGGCATAGTCGATACGATCCGGCGCGCTGACATCGGGCAGTGTCAGCAGTTGCGCCATGCCCAGCACACCATTCATCGGGGTACGCAATTCGTGACTCATGGTGGCCAGAAAATCGCTCTTGGCGCGGGTGGCGCTTTGCGCCATGTCCAGCGCATGTTCCAGCGCTGCCTGGCTGCGTTTGCGCTCGCTGATGTCGGCATAGGCGCCAACCACCCGCAGCGGCCGGTTTTGCGCATCGCGCTCGGCGATGCGGCCACGGTCTTGCACCCAGATGACCGAGCCATCCTTGCGCAACAAGCGATGTTCCGACTGGTAAGTGTCGGTGCCGCCGTCCAGCAGTTGCTGAATCCGCTGCCAGACGTCCTGTTTGTCATGGGGATGGATATGCGCCGAAAATGCGTCAACGTTGTCGGCTATCTCGCCGTTCGAGAAACCCAGCATGGCGTACCACTGCGCGTTGTGAATGACGCGGCCAGTTGCAACATGCCAGTCCCAGATGCCTTCCTGCGTTGCTGCCATCACCTCTTGCAGCCGCTGTTCGCTTTGCGCCACCCGTTGCTGCGCCCGCACCACGTCGGTGATGTCATGGGCAATGACCAGAATCTGCTGCTGCTCATCGGCATCTTTGAAGGGATGCTTGATCGACTTGAAATGGCGCAGTTCGCCAGTGACGGCATCGCGGCTGTCTTCAAAGACCACCTCGGTCTGGCCGCGCGCCATGATGCCGAGCACGTTGTCGCGAAAGGCTTCGGCAAGCGCCGCCGGCACGCCAAAATCGCCATCATGCCGACCGACCATCGCCTCGGGCGTGGTGCCGTAGAGCCGGGCCACCGTCTGGTTGCACAGCAGGAAGTCACCCCGGGCATCCTTGAGCACGACGACATCCGGCATCTCGTCGAAGACCGCTTGCAACAGGGCCAGTTTGCGCGCGTCACTGACCGGGTTTTGCGGGTTTTGCGCGCCATGTAGTGCGGAGTTTGAGTTGGACATGAGAGCACCGGATAAGAAGCTGTGCCAGTGGCAGCAACGGCCTGACAGCGTGAACCCTAGCATAACCGACCAGACCGGCAGGCCCACTCCAGTGCCGATTTTTTATTGGAAGCTGGCTGCATGGGCAGCAAGACGATCAAGTTCGGCACAAACATCGACCATGCGCCCAGAAATGCGCAGGCGACCCGCTTGCCAAGGGGCCAGGTCAGCATCCAAAACACGCAACACGCGCAACGGTTGCTGCACGACTGGCCGACTGCTGGCGCAAGGCGGGGTGCCTGGCACCTTGATGCACAGTGCGCCGATGTTGGCATCTCCCGACCACACGGTCGAGCTTGCCTGATGGTTCCCTGCTGCCAGCGGCGCGGCCATGAGCCAGCGCCAGAAGGCCTGAAGTGGCGAGGTGCTCGGCAGGTTGTTGAGCAGGTCGTTCATGTTGAAACCTTTGATGAAAGTGACGTATCCACAGGGCGCGGCATTACATCAGCATGGTGTTGCGGATCAGGCCGACTGCCAGGCCTTCAATTTCGAAAGGCTCGCCGGGTTCGACCACGATGGTCTGGTAGTCCGGGTTTTCGGGGTGCAGCTCAATCAGGCCTTTGTTGCGAATGAAACGCTTGACGGTGACCTCATCGCCGAGTCTGGCCACCACGATCTGGCCGTTTTTGGCGTCGCGTGTGGTTTGCACTGCCAGCAGGTCACCGTCCATGATGCCGGCATCGCGCATCGACATGCCGCGCACCTTCAGCAGATAGTCGGGCTTGCGCTGAAACAGGCTGCTTTCCACGTAGTAGGTTCGGTCCACATGCTGTTGCGCCAGAATCGGCGAGCCGGCTGCCACCCGGCCAATCAGCGGCAAGACCATTTGTGCCAGTGCGCCCAGCGGGGATGAGAACTGCGAGCTGCGTGACTCGTTGATGCTGCGTAGGGCATCGCTGCGCAGCCGGATGCCGCGTGAGGTTCCGCTGACCAGTTCAATCGCGCCTTTGCGTGCCAGCGCCTGCAAGTGCTCTTCAGCCGCGTTGGCTGATTTGAAACCGAGTTCGGTGGCGATTTCGGCACGGGTTGGTGGCGCGCCGGTGCGCACAATGGCACTCTGGATAAGATCAAGGATCTGTTGCTGGCGGCTTGTCAATTTGGGTCTGATGAGCATGATGACTCCGGTTAAGGTTGATGGAACGGGCGGTACTGGATGAATATGCATGCCTAATGTTATCGCCAGTAACTGTATTTTTAAACAGCTTTTGAAAGTCTGCAAGTGTTATTTGATCAACCTGCGGGAAAAAAAATGCTGGTGTTGGGCACCGGCGGCACGATTGCCGGCCTCGCTCCCAGCGCGGCCGGCAACCTTGGCTACACCGCCGCGCAGCTCGGCATTGCCGCCTTGCTCGATGCGGTGCCAGGCTTGCCTGCCGTGTTGTCGGGCGATGTGTTGCTCAGCGAGCAGGTGGCGCAGGTGGACAGCAAGGACATGAGTTTTGCCATCTGGCTGGCGCTGGCGCAGCGTGTTCGCCATCACCTGTCGCAGCCTGATGTGCGCGCCGTGGTGATCACGCATGGCACCGATACGCTGGAAGAGACCGGCTACTTTTTGCAGGCGGTGTTGCCGGCAGCGCTGATCCATGCCAAACCGGTGGTGCTGACTTGCGCCATGCGGCCGGCCTCGGCGCAGACACCCGATGGGCCACAGAATTTGCTGGATGCCGTGGCGGTGGCCCGTACCGATGGGGCATGCGGGGTGATGGCGGTGTGCGCGGGTGTGGTTCACGCCGGGCTGGATGTGCAAAAAAACCACACCTATCGGCTTGATGCGTTCAGTTCAGGCGATGCCGGGGTACTCGGCCATGTCGAGGAAGGGCAACTGAGATTGGCAAGAAATTGGCCTCTAGCCATTGCTGGATATGCGCACAATGCTATTGATGTTATATCAAGTGAGACGACCTGGCCGCAAGTTGAGATAGTCATGAGTCATGCCGGCTGCAGTGGTGCGATGGTGGATGCCTTGTTGTGCCAGTGCCGTGCTGGCTTGCCGGTGCGCGGCATTGTGGTCGCCGCGACCGGCAATGGAACAATCCACCAGGATCTGGAAGCGGCGCTGCGGCGGGCGGTACAGGCAGGGGTGAAGGTGGTACGGTCAACCCGCTGTACCAATGGGCGGGTGCTGCCAACCGGGGCCAGCGAATTTGCCCACTCAAACGGGCTGTCGCCGGTCAAGGCTCGCATTGCCCTGATGCTCGAACTGATGCTTGGACCGCAGGCGCGTTGACTTCTCGCCAACGTTCAGGTCATGCATGCCCGGCTGGGCATGCAGGCGGGCATCACATCGATACACCGGCTGGTTGCGGCTGGCGCACAACAGCCGCTGCGCCGGCCAGCTTGCGCAGATCAGCAACTCAGCGCGGCAAACGCCCGGGCGGTGATGTCATCGACGCCGCCGGTGCCGCTGATGACGCGGTATTTTGGGGCGGCAGCAGGTTCGGTTTGCGCCCAGTTGCCGTAATAGTCCACCAGCGGGCGGGTTTGGGCGCTATAGACATCAAGACGTTTTTTGACGGTTTCCTCTTTGTCGTCGTCGCGTTGCACCAGCGGTTCACCGGTCACATCATCGACACCTGGCGCCTTGGGCGGGTTGAATTTGACATGGTAGGTCCGGCCTGACGGCGGGTGCGAACGTCGCCCGCTCATGCGGTCGATGATGGCTTCAAACGGCACGTCGATTTCCAGCACATAGTCCAGCTTGACGCCAGCGGCCCGCATTGCGTCGGCCTGCACGATGGTGCGCGGAAAACCGTCAAACAAAAAGCCGTTGCCACAGTCCGCCTGCGCAATACGTTCCTTGACCAGGTTGATGATCAGCTCGTCGCTGACCAGACCACCGGCATCCATCACTTGCTTGGCTTGAATGCCGAGGGCGGTGCCGGCCTTGACTGCGGCACGCAGCATGTCGCCGGTGGATATCTGGGGAATGCCGTATTTCTGGCATATAAAAGTGGCCTGGGTGCCCTTGCCGGCGCCTGGCGCGCCCAACAAAATCAGTCTCATGCTTGTCCTTGGGGAAATGATTGAAAAACCATGCTGGCGGTGGCAATTCGGAGGATGACCTGGGCCTAGCTTGTTGGCCCGCGAGAATAGCATGGACTGGCTTGGCGCCGGCTTACAGGGGGGCAGCCGGGGTCAGGCGCCAAACAGGTGCCGCACCCGTTCCAGATCTTCGGGTGTATCCACTCCCGGGCCGGGGGCCTGTGTTGCCACATGCACCGCGATGCGGTAACCATGCCACATGGCGCGCAGTTGCTCAAGCAACTCGGTGCGCTCGATCGGCGCCTGGGCAAGTTTGGGAAACGCCCGCAAAAACCCCACCCGGTAGCCATAGATGCCAATATGCCGCAACGGTGCCGGGGTCGGCAACTGGGCCGGGGTTTCCCGCGGGCAGGGGATCGGCGCGCGGCTGAAGTACAAAGCCATGTTGCGCGCGTCCAGCACCACCTTGACAATGTTCGGATTATGAAAATCCGCTATTGAGTCAATAGCATGGGCCGCAGTGCTGATCTGGGCCAGCGGCCTTTTCTTCAATAAATTGGCAACGGCGAGCACCAGTCCGGTGTCAATCAGCGGTTCATCGCCCTGCACGTTGACCACAATGTCTTCGTCGTCGAGCTTGAGCAGATCACAAGCCTCTGCCAGCCGGTCGCTGCCACACTGATGGTCAACCCGGGTCAGCAGCACGTCAATCCCGTGCGCCTGGCAGGCCGCCACAATTGGCGCACTGTCGGCGGCCACCACAACACGCGGTTTGAAGGACTCGGTATGCATCGACAGCACCCGCTGCGCCACCCGCACCACCATCGGCACGCCAGCGATGTCTGCCAGCGGCTTATTGGGCAATCGGGTGGAAGCCAGTCGCGCCGGAATCAGCACCGTAAAGGTCACGGCATCGGCTCCTGGTCTGAGGGATCAACCCGGCTCACAAGCCGAGTTCCAGGTCGGTCATCACCCGGGCCTCGTTTTCCAGCAGAATTGGAATGCCGTCGCGCACCGGATAGGCCAGGCGGGCGCTGCGCGACAGCAACTCGTGCGTCTCGCGCTGGTATTCAAGCGGTCCTTTGGTGACTGGGCAAACCAGCAATTCAAGTAGTCGTGTGTCCATGGCGTGATGATAGCGTTTTGCTCTGTGCGGCTGCCGACATCAGTGCGTCAAGGCGTGTATCCAGCGCCGCCCAGAAAGCCTCTGGCAGCACCAGTTCCAGCGGCACCGCCAGCGCCTGCGGCGCCAGTGGCCACAGCTTGAGCGCATCTTTTTCAGTGCAAATCAGCGTGTAGCCCTGGTATTCATTGGGCAACCAGCTATCAAAATCAGCGTGATCTGGCAGCGCCAGGGTTTTGTCGAGCAGCAAACCCTGGGCACGCAGCATGGTGAAAAAGACTTCGGGTTGGGCAATCGCCGCCAGTGCCAGAATCGGCCGGGCTGACGTGCTGGCCAAACCGGCAGCAGCGCCCACGGTTGCCTGGGTGCCGGATTGAGCCAGCTCTTTCAATATGAGCCGTGAGCCGTCAGAACGTAGCGCGTACCGGGCCAGACTGCGCTGCCCCCGAAAGCCGGCAAACATCGGCTGTGCTCCGGTGTGCAGCAGCAAATCCAACTGGCGCGGCCAGGGTTCCCGCAACGGGCCGGCCGGCAGCAAAAAGCCGTTGCCCACGCCACGGTCATCAAAAACGCCGATTTCCAGATCGCGCTGCAAGCTCAGATGCTGCAGGCCATCGTCGCTGAGGATGACCTGCGTCTGCGGGTGGCTGGCCAGCAGCGCCGTGGCCGCCTCGGCACGCCGGGCGGCAACAAACACCGGGGCGCCGGTACGGCGCTGGATCAGCGCGGGTTCGTCGCCGACCTCTTGCGCGCGGCAGCCGGATGAAACTTCCCGGCAGCCCCGGCTGCTGCGCCCATAGCCGCGCGAGATCACCCCGACCCGAATGCCGCGCTGCTGCCAATGTTCGGCCAGCGCGATCACCACCGGTGTTTTGCCGGCACCACCAGCGACCACATTGCCCACCACAACGACGGGAACCGGCAGCTTGGTGCAAGCCAGCCAGCCATGCCGATACAGCACGCGGCGCAACGCCACCAGTCCCCGGTACAGCAGGGAAACCGGCCACAGCAGCCAGGCCAGCGGGCCGCGTCGGCTCCAGGCCTGGGTCAGTGTCTGGCGCCAACGGGTGCGGCGCGGTACATCCGGCATAGGTTCAGGGAGTGCTGCCAGTGCTGGAAGACTGGGTGGCAAAGGTGATCTGGGTCAACCCGGCTAGTCGGGCCGCCTCCATTACGGTGATGACGGCCTGATGGCGGGCCGTGGCATCGGCATGGATGATGACGACCGAGTCTTTGCCGGCTTTGGCGCCATCTTGCATGGCCTGGCTCAACTCGGCTGCGCTGCGGCCTGCAACCGCCTGTTTGTTGACGCTGTATTGGCCTTCGCTGCTGACCGACACCAGCACTTCTTTGGGGTAGTCGCGCTGCGCATCGGCATCGGCGACCGGCAGCTTGAGCTGCAATTCGGTGAACTTGCTGTAGGTGGTCGAGAGCATCAAAAAAATCAGGATCACCAGCAGCACGTCGATGAACGGAATCAGGTTGATTTCGGGTTCTTCCTTGGGGTGCGGACGAAAATTCATGGCCAATCGACGTTATTTGCGCAAGGTGTTGAGGTGCCGCGCCAGCCGCTCGGCGGCCAGCTCCAGCGTCAGCAGGTAGCCATCGACGCGGGCGCGGAAATAGCGCCAGAAAATCAGCGACGGAATCGCCACGATCAGGCCAAACGCGGTGTTGTAGAGGGCTACCGAGATGCCATGGGCCAGTTGCGCCGGGTTGCCGCCGGTGGCCCCGGTGGGTGTCTGCGAGCCAAAAATCTCGATCATGCCGACCACCGTGCCAAACAAGCCCATCAGCGGGGCCGCCGAGGCGATGGTGGCCAGCGCGCTCAGGTAGCGCTCCAGCCGGTGCGCCGCCAGGCGGCCAGCGCTTTCCATGATGGCGCGCAACTCATCTTCGCTGCAGCGCGGGTTGGCGTTGAGCGCCCCCAGGCCGCTGGCCAGAACCTCGCCGAGGGCCGAATTTTTTTCCAGTTTGCTCACCACATCCGGGCCGGGCACGGCCTGGCGTGTCACCATCAGCACCTCGTCGAGCAACTTGGGGGGTGCAATTTTGGCAACTTTCAGGCTGATGAATCGTTCGATGACCAGCGCCAGCGCCAGCACCGAGCAGGCTATCAGTGGCCAGATCGGCCAGCCTGCGGCTTGTATGATGGAAAACAAATGAGAACTCCGCTGGTGAACATGCGCCGCGATTATGGCGCAGTGGCAAACCCCCACGGCGTTGCCACTGCAGTTTTGCCGGATTGACCGCAGACGACAAAAACAGTGCGCCCGATCACCTGCTGACGCACAATTTCTGTGGATAACTTTGTGGAAAACTCCCTCTGAAAGTGGTCGCAAGCCGCGCCAAACATGGCTTGCAGTCCTTTGATGATTAATTAGGCAGCAATAAAGTAAATGAAATCAACGATCTTTAACGGACAAGCAAGCAACTTCGCTACGCATTTGGAGGCTCAAGTACCTATGCGAAATTGTGGAAGACTTCCACCCGCCAGTTCAGCCGCCCAGCCTTTGCCAGGGAGTTTTTCAGATGTTTGACAGCACCCGGGCGATGCCAGCGCCTCGCATTTGGCAGGTGGGCGAGCTGTGCCGGGCCGTCGCCGATGCCTTGCAGGCCCGCTTCAATCCGGTGCTGGTGGCTGGCGAACTGTCGGGTTTTTCGCGTGCTGCCAGCGGCCATTGTTATTTTTCGCTGAAGGATGCAAGCGGCCAGTTGCGCTGCGCCATGTTCAAGCGGGCTGCCACCGAGCTTGATTTTTCGCCCCGCGATGGCGAACTGGTGGAGCTAAGCGGCCGGCTCGGGGTCTATGAGCCGCGCGGCGATTTGCAATTGATTGTGGAGCGCATGCGCCGCGCCGGGCTGGGCAATTTGTTTGAGCAGTTCTTGAAGCTCAAGCTCAAGCTGGAGGCCGAGGGCCTGTTTGATGCCGCGCGCAAACGCGCCTTGCCGCCGATGCCAGGGGCGATTGGTCTGGTGACTTCGCTGGGTGCTGCCGCGCTGCACGATGTGGTGACCACCTTGCAGCGCCGTGTGCCGCACATTGCGGTGGTGCTGGCGCCGGCCTCGGTGCAAGGCGGCAAGGCGCCGGCCGAGTTGATCCAGGCGCTATTAAGTTTGTATCAGCTTGCGCAGACTGGACAAGGGCTGCAGGCCAATTTGTCATATAAAAATGGGCGGCAGGCCGGTCTTTGGGGTGGCCGGGTTGAGGTTATTTTGCTGGTGCGTGGCGGCGGTGCCATGGAAGATTTATGGGCCTTCAACGACGAGCAACTGGCCCGCACGCTGGCGCAAAGCCCGGTGCCGGTGGTGTGCGGAGTCGGGCATGAGACCGACTTCACCATTGCCGATTTTGTCGCCGACCTGCGGGCGCCGACGCCAACTGCCGCCGCCGAACTGGTGGCCCAGTCGCGCGATGTCTGGCTGGCGGCACTCGATGGCTTGCAGCGCCGCCTGCAAGAGGCCTTGTATCGCCAGCTTGATCGCGGCAGCCAGCGGCTTGACTTGCTGGCAGGCCGCCTGGGGCGTCCATCGGCACGGCTGTCAGCCCAAGGCCTGCGGCTGGCGCGTGCCGCCCAAGCCCTGCAACTGGCGACAGACCATGCCTTGCAGCAGCAGTTCGGTCAACTTGACCGGCTGGCGCAGCAGTTGCCACTGGCGCTGGCGCGTGGCCAACAACTCCGGCGGCAGCGACTGGAGCAAGCGGCACTGCGCCTGGGGCTGCTTGACCCGCACCTGGTGCTTGAGCGCGGCTACGCCTGGCTCAGCGACGAGCGCGGTGCGGCGCTGACACGCTGCCGGCAACTAACCCAGGGCCAAGCCATTCGGGCCACCCTTTTTGACGGCACGGTTGATTTGACCGTGGCCAGCCTGGCCACCTGAAACTTTCTACAATTCGCGCTTTCGCAACCCCATTTCCCGAAGGACACCATGGAACATACTCTGCCAGCCCTGCCATTTGCCATCGACGCCCTAGCACCCCACTATTCCAGAGAAACCCTGGAATTCCACCATGGCAAACACCACAACGCGTATGTCGTGAACCTGAACAACCTGCAAAAGGGCACTGAGTTCGAAACCCTGGACCTGGAGTCGATTGTCAAAAAGGCCAGCGGCGGCATTTACAACAATGCGGCGCAAATCTGGAACCATACTTTTTTCTGGAACTGCATGACCCCCAATGGCGGCGGCGAGCCTGCCGGCGCCCTGGCCGATGCGATCAACGCCAAGTGGGGCAGTTACGCTGCTTTCCGCGAAGCGTTTGTCAAGTCAGCCGTGGGCAACTTTGGTTCAGGCTGGACCTGGCTGGTGAAAAAGACCGATGGCACGGTGGATATTGTCAACATGGGTGCAGCCGGCACGCCACTGACCACTGCCGACAAGGCGTTGCTGACGGTTGATGTCTGGGAGCATGCCTATTACATTGACTACCGCAATCTGCGCCAGAAATATGTCGAGACGTTTCTCGACAAGATGGTGAACTGGTCTTTTGCGCAAGACAACTTTGCCTGAGCATGGCAGTTGGCTGGCTGCCAGCAAAACCGCCCAAACATCACCATAAAGCGCGGTTGGCCAAAGAAAAAGCCCCATGCAATTTGCATGGGGCTGTTCTGTTTTGGTGCCCAGGAGAAGACTCGAACTTCCACGCCTGTGAAGGCGCCAGCACCTGAAGCTGGTGCGTCTACCAATTTCGCCACCTGGGCCACGGGTGGTACTATAACACGGTTGATTGGCTCAATTTCTGTCACTTTTCAGTGCCGGAAAATCCGCGCAATGGCCACCTTGTGATGTTTGGCGAGACCCGACAGGTTTTCACAAGTTATTGAAATCAATATATTTTTGTTGCGAAACGATGTTTCCGAGTGCCGTGGCTAGTGCCTGAACTAGCGCGTCTGTCAATTCCGCCAGAGGCTCATGATTCAGGAAAGAAAGGCAGTCTATTAAAAATACCAAGCAAGCCAGCGTGTTGCAAGATGAAGTTGAAGGTGTTGTTCAAGGGCATCGCGATGGTCATGGTTTTGTGGTTCGTGATGACGGCGACGCCGACATTTATCTGCCACCCAACGAAATGCGGGCCGTGTTGCACAAGGATCGCGTCAAGGTGCGCACCGTGCGCAGCGACCGCAAAGGCCGACCGGAAGGCCGCGTTGTCGAAATTGTCGAGCGCAGTGACCAAGTCATCATTGGCCGCCTGCTGCATGAAAGCGGCATCTGGATTGTGGCACCCGAAGACAAGCGTTATGGCCAGGACATCATGATTCCGAAAGCCGCCACCGGCGCTGCCAAGGCAGGCCAGGTGGTGGTGGTGGAACTGACCGAGCCGCCGGCCCTGTTTGGCCAGCCGGTGGGACGGGTTAAAGAGGTGCTGGGGGAAATTGACGATCCCGGCATGGAGATCGAGATTGCGGTGCGCAAGTACAGCGTGCCGCATGAGTTTTCGCAAGCCTGCATTGCGCTGGCGCGTGGCCTGCCCGACCAGGTGCGGCCGCAAGACAAACGCCAGCGGGTTGATCTGACCGATGTGCCGCTGGTCACCATCGATGGCGAGGATGCCCGCGACTTTGACGATGCAGTCTATTGCGAACCCGCCAAAATTGGCCGGGGCAAGTCGGCGCTGCCGGGCTGGCGTCTGCTGGTGGCGATTGCCGACGTGAGCCACTATGTGGAAAACGGCTCAGCCATCGACATCGATGCCTATGACCGCGCCACCAGCGTTTATTTTCCGCGTCGTGTCATCCCGATGCTGCCCGAGAAACTGTCCAATGGCCTGTGCTCGCTCAACCCCGAAGTCGAGCGCTTGTGCATGGTGTGCGACATGCTGGTGTCGGAGGACGGCGAGGTGGCGGCCTACCAGTTTTATCCCGCCGTGATGTGGAGCCACGCCCGCTTTACTTATACCGAAGTGGCCGCCATTTTGTCGAACACCCGTGGTCCGGAGGCGGTCAAACGCCAGGATCGGGTGGCGAACCTGATCAATTTGCACGATGTCTATCGTGCCCTGCTCAAGTCGCGGGTGCGCCGTGGCGCGGTTGATTTCGAAATGGTCGAGACACAAATCATCTGCGACGAAGCTGGCCACATCGAAAAAATCGTGCCGCGTACCCGCAACGATGCCCACAAGCTGATCGAAGAGGCGATGCTTGCCGCCAATGTGTGCAGCGCGGACTTCATCGCCCAAAGCAAGCACGCCGGCCTGTTCCGGGTGCATGAAGGGCCAACACCCGAGAAAAACGAGATTCTGCGCAATTACCTCAAAATCACCGGGGTTGGGCTGAGCATCAGCGATGACCCGACGCCGGGGGAGTTTCAGGCGATTGCCAACGCCACCAAAGACCGGCCGGATGCGGCGCAAATTCATTCGATGTTGCTGCGCTCAATGCAGCAGGCCATCTACACGCCGATCAACAGCGGGCATTTTGGTTTGGCGTTTGAGGCTTACACCCATTTCACCAGCCCGATTCGGCGCTACCCCGATTTGCTGGTGCACCGGGTCATCAAGGCAATTCTGGCCAAAACCAGGTATGCCTTGCCGACTTTGCCCATACCCGGTGAAGCGCATGCCAAACTATCCAAACGGCTGGAAAAAAATCTGGCTTCCCGGGTGGCAGAACTGGGCCAAAAGCCGCGCAAGCCGAATGTCGAAATGCAGGCCTGGCAGGCGGCCGGCCTGCATTGCAGCGCCAACGAGCGCCGCGCCGACGAGGCCAGCCGTGATGTGGAAGCCTGGCTCAAGTGCAAGTACATGCGCGAACACCTGGGTGAGGAATATGCCGGCGTGGTCAGTGCGGTAACGGGTTTTGGCATATTTGTGACGCTCGATGCCATGTATGTCGAAGGTTTGGTGCACATCACCGAACTCGGCGGCGAGTATTACCGCTTTGATGAGGCGCGCCAGGAACTTCGCGGCGAGCGTACCGGTTTGCGCTACGCTTTAGGCTCGCGTGTGCGGGTTCAGGTCAGTCGGGTCGATCTGGATGGACGACGGATTGATTTCCGCCTGGTCAAGGACGCCGAGGCACTGTTGCCACGCCCGGCCAAAGAGCGCGAATCGCTGCGGGACATCCCTGAAGCGGCGCTATTCGACACCGAGCCAGACAGCATCCCTGCCGGGCGTCGCGGCAGAAAGACGGCTGAGCCGCGGGTACCCAAAAAGCCAAAAACCGCCGGTTCCAAAGCTGCATCGCGTCCGACCACCGCCCCGGCCAAGGACACGGGGCGCAAAACCCGCCGCCGCTCAGGATGAGCGTTGACCCCTTTATTGAGCAAGTCATGGAACAACAATCCAAAGTGGCCGTGGTGACCGGGGCCGGTTCGGGCATCGGGCAGGCCGCCGCATTGGCGCTGCTGGCCGATGGTTATCGGGTGGTGCTGGCAGGGCGACGCTTACAGCCGCTCGAACAGGTGGCAGCGCACAGTGCAGCACCAAAGCGGGCGTTGGTGGTGCCCACCGATGTTGCTGATGAGGCAGCGGTGGTAGCCTTGTTTGACGCAGCGGTCAGAGGATTTGGCCGGGTTGATGTGTTGTTCAACAATGCCGGCATCAGCGCCCCTGGCGTTTTGCTGGAAGACCTGACTTTGGCGCAATGGCAAGCGGTGGTGAATGTCAACCTGACCGGCATGTTTTTGTGTCTGCGCCAGGCTTTTCGGGTCATGAAAGCCCAGCGTCCGCAGGGCGGGCGCATCATCAACAATGGCTCGATCTCGGCGACCACGCCACGCCCCAATTCCATCGCCTACAGTGCCACCAAACACGGCGTCACCGGCATGACCAAGTCGGCATCGCTCGATGGCCGAAAGTACGCAATTGCAGTCGGGCAGATCGACATCGGCAATGCCGCCACCGACATGACGCAGCGCATGCAGGCCGGCATTTTGCAGGCCAATGGCGCGGTGATGGCCGAGCCGGTGATGGACGTGGCCATTATTGGCCAGTCGGTGCGCTACATGGCCAACCTGCCATTGAGCGCCAACGTCATGTTTCATACCGTGATGGCGACCAACATGCCGTTTGCCGGGCGCGGCTAGAATATTTATAAGAAATCGACCTCCAGCCCATGTCCAGCAAGCGCTATAAGCTATTTATTTTATAGCAAAATGGACCTGATAAACTCACTTTGGCGGGCATGGCACAGTGACATGCGCAGCGCAGCGGTGTGCTGGAACTGAAACGCCACAGGCCACCAGATCAACTCAAGTATGTTCAAAATTCTGTTTTTCGGCATCATTCCAACCTGGCTGGCTTTGCAAAAAGACTGGATATGGTGGCTCGGCTATGCAGTTTTCGTGATCGTGTTTTTCTTTCTGGTTAACACCGTCCGGAATCTTTCGAGCGCGCTGAATATTGTGATGGCCAAAACGACATACAGCAACTTGTCTGAAGATGAGCAACTCGAAGTTGACCGGGTGGCCGAAAACATCTTGACGGTCTATCAATCCGATCCCGAAGCTGAATTTGAAAATGAATTTGAACAGTGGGGCTATGCAGCTTTGGCCATGCACGATCTTGGCATTGCGCCGAGGATATTTTTCAGCGACTGGTTTCCGGTTAAAAATCCATCCAGAATTCCGCCCGACAAATGGATCGTCATGAGCATCAAGACGGCTAAAGGCTGGCTGGAATCCAGACACAGCAAAAACGGCCCCGAGGCTGCCGATTAAAGCCGCCGCCGTTTCCCTGATCGGCCAGAGCCAGCCCGGGCTAACGGATCTCGACCGCCGCGCCGTCGCCACGCACGCCAATCACGCCAATTTCATGAACTGTTTCGCCGGCATCTTGCAGCAGGGCGGCACACGCCGGCGCGCTGGCGGCATCCATCACCAGCACCATGCCGATGCCGTTGTTGAAGGTGCGGTTCATCTCGAAGTCGTCAATGCCGGCAGTGGCTTGCAGCCAGGCAAACAGCCCGGTTTGCGGCCAACTGCCCTTCACCAGGTGTGCTGCCAGCCCGTCGGGCAGCACGCGCGGGATGTTTTCCAGCAGCCCGCCGCCGGTGATGTGCGCCAGCGCCTTGATGCCGGTCGATGATCCCGGCATCACAGGGTGGGCCGCCAGTGCCGCCAACACGGTTTTGACGTACAGGCGGGTCGGTTCCATCAGCGCTTGCCGGAACGGTTTGCCATCAAGGGCGGCGGGCAGGGTGTCGGTGGCCTCGGCGCGCTCGATGCATTTGCGCACCAGGCTAAAGCCGTTGGAATGCACGCCGCTGGAGGCTATGCCCAGCACCACATCACCCACCTTCACCTGGGCACCGGTGAGGATTTTTGACTTTTCGACCACCCCCACCGCAAAACCAGCCAGGTCGTATTCGCCCGCCGGGTACATGCCCGGCATCTCGGCGGTTTCGCCGCCAATCAGGGCACAGCCGGACAGTTCGCAGCCTCTGGCAATGCCGCCTACCACGGCGGCGGCGGTATCGACATCGAGCTTGCCGCAGGCAAAATAATCCAGAAAAAACAGTGGCTCGGCCCCTTGCACCAGCACATCATTGACACTCATGGCGACCAGATCAATGCCCACGGTGTCATGCATCTGCCACTCAAAAGCCAGCTTGAGCTTGGTGCCGACACCATCGGTGCCACTGACCAGCACCGGCTCCTGGTAATGCCTGGGCACTTCAAACAGCGCGCCAAAGCCGCCAATGCCGGCCAGCACGCCTTCGCGCATGGTTTTTTTGGCCAGTGGCTTGATGCGCTCGACCAGTGCATCGCCGGCATCCATGTCAACACCCGCGTCTTTGTAGGAGAGGGCGGTGTCAGGGGGGGTGAAAGTGCTCATGGCGTGGGTCAATCAAAAAAAGAAACAGTGGATCGAAGCAGCCGGGCGCGGTGCTGTTCGCTGCAAAAGGGCAAGCCCGATAGAATTTGGCTTGATTTTAGTTGGGCCATGACTTGAGAATGAATGCCTTTTCACCAAAACCGAGCTTTTAAGTCTCGGCTTTTCGCCATATCAATGCAATTCACTGAAACACAAAAAAGAGCTGCTGCCTGGGCCGCCGTGGTGCTGGGCATGGTGGCCATGCTGTGGCTGCTGGCACCAGTATTGACGCCGTTTGTGGTGGCGGCCATTCTGGCTTACGCCCTGACGCCGGTGGTCGATTGGGCGAACCACCTGGGGCGTGATCGCATCCCCCGCCTGCTGGCGGTGGTGCTGGTGGAAATCGTGTTTTTGCTGCTGTTGCTGGCGCTGCTGCTGCTGGTGGTGCCGATTTTGCTCAAGCAGTTGCCCTTGTTGCGTGAGCAGGTGCCGCCGCTGCTGGACCGGTTCAACGACTTTTTAAAGCCGGTCTTGTCGCAGTTTGGCATCCATCTGTCGCTGGATCTGGTCGGTCTCAAAGCGTTTGCGGCGAAACACCTGAGTGCCAATTTTCAGGACACGCTGGGCCGCTTGCTGTCTTCGGCCATGCTCGGCGGCAGCGTGGCGCTGTCGCTGGTGGGCAACGCGGTGCTGATTCCGGTGGTGCTGTTTTATCTGCTGATGGAGTGGCACCGTTTCATGATCCTGCTGCACAAGCTGGTGCCGCCCCGGATGCGGGCAGTGGTTGACAGTTTTACCCAGGAGGCGGATGGCGTACTGGGTCAATACCTGCGCGGGCAGTTGTTGGTGATGCTGGTGCTTGCCATTTATTACAGCACCGGGCTGGCGCTGTTTGGGCTGGATTTGGCACTGCCGATCGGTGTGTTTACCGGCCTGGCTGTGGCCATACCGTACCTGGGATTCGGGCTGGGGCTGGTGCTGGCCCTGCTGGCGGGCTTTCTGGAGTTTTCAACCCAGACCGGTCATGCCAGCGCCCTGCTGATGGTGGCGGTGGTTTATGGGCTGGGCCAGTTGATCGAAAGCTTTTACCTGACCCCCCGCCTGGTTGGTGAACGCATTGGACTGCACCCGCTGGCGGTAATTTTTGCCTTGTTGTCCTTTGGGCATTTGCTCGGTTTTGTCGGGGTGCTGATCGCCTTGCCGCTCAGTGCGGTATTGCTGGTGGCGATTCGCCGCCTGCGCAGCGCTTACCTCGGTAGCGCGCTTTACCGGGATGCCGGATGAGACAACTGGTGCTGGACATGGGTTTGACCGGTGGCCCCACTCTGGACAATTATTGTGCGGCGCACAACGAAGCCGCCATCAGCCATCTCAAGCTCTGGCTGGATCAACCGCTGGTCAACCCGGCTTCCGGTGCGGTGCTGCCCACTTACTTGTGGGGTGCCGTCGGCTGCGGCAAGACGCATTTGCTCAGGGCGGCGCAAGCAGCGCTGCAGGGGCAGCCGGTTGGCTGGCTCGATGCCGATGCGGCGACACCGCCTGAATTTGACGACAACTGGGTGGCCGTGCTGATGGACGATGTGGATGCCTATGATGCCGCTTTGCAGCAAGTGGCGTTCAACTGGTTTGTCAATGCGCAAACCCAGCAAATTGCCGTGCTGGCCGCCGGCGCCCTGCCACCGGCTGACCTGAGATTGCGCGATGATTTGCGCTCGCGGCTGGGCTGGGGCCATGTGTTTGCCTTGCAGGTGCTCAATGAGCCGCAGCGGCGTGCGGTGTTGCGCGCCAGTGCCGATGTGCGCGGCATCGAGTTGAGCGACGAGGTGATGGATTTCATGCTGACACGCTTCAGCCGCGATTTGGGCAGCCTGATGGAATTGCTGAACCTGATCGATGGCTACGCCCTGCAAACCCGACGCGCCATTACCATTGCGCTGATCAAAAACATGATGGACAACGCCTGAAGCGAATAAAACAATGAAACTGGCTCTTTTTGACTTGGACCACACGCTGATTCCGATTGATTCCGACTACGAGTGGGGCGTATTTACCACCTCGCTGGGCTGGAATGACCCGACCGAATTCAACCACCGCAATGAAGCGTTTTATGCCCAGTACAAGGCCGGCACGCTCGATATTCATGACTACATTCGCTTTACCACGCGTGCCTTGTGTCGGCAAGGTGCGGTTCATTCAGAAGCTGCTCACGCCCGTTTCATGCACGATGTGGTGCAACAAGTCATCCAGCCACAAGCCCTGGCACTGGTGCAGCGGCATCAGGCTGCCGGTGATGCCGTGGTCATCGTCACCGCCACCAACGAATTTGTCACCCGCGCCATTGCGCAGGCTTTTGGTGTTGCCGAGCTGATTGCGGTCAACCTCGCGCGCGACCCGGCAAGCGGCTGGTTCAATGGTGAAATTCTGGGCACCCCGTCTTTTCGCGAAGGCAAGGTGACATGTGTGCAACAGTGGCTGGCCAGCCGTGATCTCGATTGGTCTGATGTTCAAAGCACGTTTTATTCCGATTCCATCAACGACCTGCCGCTGCTGGAGCAGGTTACCCATCCTGTGGTCACCAACCCGGACCGGCGTTTGCGCGCGATTGCCCAGGAGCGTGGCTGGCGCATACTTCAACTCTTTTAAAGTGGCGATGCAATGGTGCGAAACACGGTCATCAAGGCATCTTCCGAACAACAGCAATGATCAAAAAATTCATCAACAAGCTGCTGGGCAAGGCAAGCCCTGCAGCCAAAAGCCCGTTTGGCAAACGCGAGGAAATCGGCCCCGAGGTGCATGGCATCAACCCGCAACTGGTCGATGAGCGTGCCCAAAATGTGCTGCGAACACTCAAGACTGCCGGTTTTGAGGCTTTCATCGTCGGTGGCGCGGTGCGTGACATGATGCTCGGACTGGCGCCAAAAGACTTTGACGTGGCCACCAATGCCACGCCAGAGCAGGTCAAGAATTTGTTTCGGCGGGCTTTCATCATCGGGCGGCGCTTTCGCATCGTGCATGTGATTTACGGGCGTGGCTGCGAGCATGAGGTGATCGAAGTCTCGACCTTTCGCGCCTATCTGGACAACGCGGCGGCCGAGCAAGTGGCCGGCAACGAGAAAACCAGCAAGGGTGACCTGGCCGACATGCAGCATGCGGTCGATTCGACCGGTCGGGTGCTGCGCGACAACGTCTGGGGACCACAAGAAGAAGATGCTGCGCGCCGCGACTTCACCATCAACGCCATGTATTACGACCCCGAGACGCAAATCGTGGTCGATTACCACCACGGCATTCAAGATGCCAAGGCGCTGGTCATCCGCATGATTGGCGATGCCGCCACCCGTTACCGCGAAGACCCGGTGCGCATCATCCGCGCCGTGCGTTTTGCCGCCAAACTGCATGGCCTGGGCTTCAAGCTTGAACCTAAAACCGCCACGCCACTGATCAAGTCGAGGGAATTGCTGGCCGAAGTGCCGCAAAGCCGCTTGTTTGACGAAATGCTCAAACTTCTTCAAACCGGCCATTCGCTGGCCTCCATTGCAGAATTAAAAGAATTGGGTATGGCGCAAGGCATTTACCCGCTGCTTGATGTGGTGGTGGAGCGCGCCGACACGCCATTTGTCAAATCGGCCCTGCAAGACACCGACCGCCGGGTTGCTGAAGGCAAGCCGGTGGCACCAAGTTTTTTGCTGGCTTGCGTGCTGTGGTCTGATGTGCGGGACGGCTGGAGGGCGCGCATGAACAACCAGCAACATCCGCACCCGGCGCTGCAAGATGCGATTGAAGACACTTTCAATGCCCGCATTGGCGACGTGTCTGGGCGCGGCAGACTGGCCGGCGATATGCGCGAAATCTGGCAGATGCAGCCGCGTTTTGAAAAGCGTGTCGGCAGTGCCGCTTTTGGCCTGGCAGAGCAGCCGCGCTTTCGGGCGGCATTTGACTTCATGCGGCTGCGCGCTGAAAACGGTGAACTCGATGAAGTGCTGTCAGACTGGTGGGAACAATTCAGCTTGGCCGATGACAACTTGCGCCGCGACATGATCGATGAGGTCAAACAAGAGCAACAGCAACGCGCGCGGCCAACCCGGCCACCGCGCCCGAACAAGGCTGCCATGCGCCAAGCCGGACAGCCGCCATTCGGGCCAGCCGACACCGACCAGGCGGTCAACCCGCCAGCGTCCGCCCTTGGAAACCAGGCCATTGACGGTGCACTCGGTCCAAACCCTGACGCGCCCAAAAAACGCCGTCGGCGCAGGCGCAATCCTGGCAGTTCGGCAGATCGTGGTGATGCGTCAGGCAGTTTGCCTGACGCATCCGCCGCTTGATGGTTTCGGCTTATGTGGCGCTAGGCGCCAACCTGGGCGATGCAGCGGCTACCGTGCGCTGGGCCATTGAGCGACTGGCGCTGCTGCCCAAGACCACGCTGCTGGCATGTTCCAGCCTGTATCGCAGCGACCCGGTGGACGCGGTCGGCCCTGATTTCATCAATGCGGTGGTGGCGCTCCGCACCGCCTTGAGCGCTATCGGCTTGCTGGGCGAACTGCAAGGCCTGGAGCAGTTGGCCGGTCGAGAGCGCCCCTACCATCATGCGCCCAGAACGCTGGACCTGGACTTGCTGCTGTACGGCAACGATCAGATTGAAAGCCCAGGGTTGAGCGTGCCGCACCCGCGCATGCTGCAGCGTGCCTTTGTGCTGCTGCCACTGGCGGAAATTGCGCCGCATCGGGTGGTTGCAGCCCAATTGCAGGCGGTGCAGTCGCAGCGAATCAATCGTCTTGAAAGACAAGCACATGCGGGTATGCCCGATGCAGGCCCGAGATGCTGCATGGGCGCGCTAAGCTAAGATCAAGCGCTGTGTGACTGACTTGTCGCCTTTGTTAACTGGAGTTGTTCATGAATCTGCAAAACCTGCGCCTCGCGTCCAAAATGTGGCTTGCCATCGTTCTGATTGTGGTGGGCATCATGTCGGTGGTGGCTTACACTGCTGTACGTTCAACCAGTGACCGCGCCGACAGCACGGTGGCACTCGACAAGCTCAACAAGCGTGTCAAGCTGGCGATTCAATGGGCCGGCCTGACGCAGGCCAACGCTGCCAGATCACAGGCGGTGCTGCTGAGCAGCGACCCGGCAGTGGAACTCGGCCTTAAAGGTGTCATTGCCGACACCTCGGCGCAGATTGGCAAGATTCAACAGATGATCGAATCGGACGACTTGACGGCCACCGACCGAAGCCAGCTTGAAACCATTGCCGGCAATCGCAAGCGGGTGCTCGAAACCTGGGCAATCGCCATGACACAACGTGCCGATGGCAAGTCAGCCGAGGTCGGCAACACCATCGCCACGCTGTACCAGCCGGCCATGGAGGCCTACCAGAAATCCCAGGCGGATTTTGTTGCCCTGCAAGAGCAGGCTTATGAGGCCATGCGCGACAGTTACGCTAAGCGCGCCGGGGAACTTGTCGCCATTTCTGGCGGACTGATGCTGCTGTTGATGCTGGTCATTTTGCTGGGTGCGGCCCGACTGATTCATTCCATCCGCCAGCCTCTGCAGGCAGCCAACGAACTCGCCGCCAGGATCGCCCAGGGCGATCTCAGCATGCAGATTGACACCTCTCGCGCTGATGAATTTGGTGACCTGATGAGGTCGCTGGCCAGCATGAATGCGTCCCTTGGGCAAATGATCAGCCAGGTGCGCCAAAGCACCGACAGCATTGCCAATGCCAGTGGCGAAATAGCCGCCGGCAACAGCGATCTGGCACATCGCACCGAACAAACTTCGAGCAGCCTGCAATCGACCGCCTCAAGCATGGGACACCTGACGCAAACGGTGCAGGTCAGCGCCGACAACGCACGCCAGGCCAGCACGCTGGCCGCCAACGCCTCATCGGTGGCCGAGCGCGGCGGCCAGGTGGTGCGCCAGGTGGTCAGCACCATGGAAGACATCAACGCCAGCAGCCGCAAGATTGCCGACATCATTGGCGTCATCGATGGCATTGCCTTCCAGACCAACATCCTGGCCTTGAATGCTGCCGTGGAAGCAGCGCGGGCCGGCGAGCAGGGCCGCGGCTTTGCGGTGGTGGCCAGCGAGGTGCGCAGCCTCGCGCAGCGCAGCGCCGAGGCGGCCAAAGAGATCAAGATGCTGATCAACACGTCGGTTGAAAAGGTGTCGTCAGGCACCCAACTGGTATCGGATGCGGGTGCCACCATGAACGACATCGTGCAGTCGGTGCGTCAGGTTGCCGAGGTCATCGGCCATATCACCGCCACATCGGGCGAGCAAAGCTCCGGCATTTCAGACATCAATCAGGCGATTGGCAACCTGGACCAGATGACCCAGCAGAATGCCGCTCTGGTCGAGCAAAGCGCGGCAGCAGCCGAGAGCCTGCGCGACCAGGCCGGGCAACTGGCACGCGCCGTGTCGGCATTCAAGATCGAGACCGGCCAACATGCCTTGACCCAGCGACAACTGCCGCAGCGTGACATCACGCCGCGTTCGGTACCATTGACCTACCAAAAACCGGCACAGTTGGCCCGGCCGCGTCCGACTGCCCTGTCCGTTGCCGGTGCCCAGAGAAAGCTGGGTTCGCCAATGGTCACCAAAGCTGCTTCGGCCAAGCCGGGCGCTGGCAAACCGGCGGGGCACAAGCCGATGCTGGCACACAAACCTGCGTCGGCCAAGGCAACGGTTGCCAAACCTGCTGCGGTGGCCGATGAGGGCTGGGAGACTTTCTGAGGCTGGCCCGATCAACTCGCTGGCAGTTCATCTGCGTCATGGCGGTTGATGTCCTGCTGTTGTCTGGGTTGGCTCAGGGCGCTTGTCCGCTGATTGGCAAGCTCATGCGAAAGCGGCTTCCCGCCCCGGGAGAAGATTGAAACGACAGGCTGCCGTGGTGTCGCAGCACAATGTCAAAGGCGATGGACAGGCGCCCAGGCCGGTGCCTTGTCCGACAGGCTTGGTGGTGTAAAAAGGCTCAAAAATTCGTGCCTGGAGGTGCGCCGGGATGCCGCAGCCGTCATCTTGCACTTCCACCCAGACCTGCTCGCCTTGCTGGCCGGTACGGATGCTGATGTGGGAAGCCAAATTTTTCGTGGCAGGCTTTAATACGCCGAGTTCACCACCCGCAACACCTTGACCGTGACCACCGGGTCTTTGTCGATGACTTGCACCAGGTCTTTTGGTGCGCATGAGGCATCCCGTGCGAGCCGCAAAATGTTTTGCACACTCACGGGAAACGCCTGCATGTTGTCCACGGCAGTCAATATGTCATTGAAGCGTTCAGCGTCTGCAAAGCCCATGGCGAGGTGACTTGATGTGTGATGTATCTTTGCCACATTTTGCAACAACTGTGGTCCCCGATGCTCCGTTCGCCTGAACGGCATTTGACGTTCTATTTTCTGCCGGTCGCCTGGCAAAAGCTGGCCCAGTTCAGATTTTCAAAAGGTGCACAATATTGTTGCTTTTATTTCCCTCTCAAAAAAGTCTTTACCATGCGCGCGGACAAGGCCACCGATGACACACCGCAGAGGTTCTGCTGAGCGCTGAAACCCATGTCGGACCCGCACTATCTTTCTGTCGATGCGCTTCGGGTGGGGCTTTATGTTCATATCGACATGAAGTGGTTTGAGCACCCGTTTGCCTTCAGCCATTTCAAAATCAAATCAGACGAGCAGATCAAGATCATCCGTAGCCTGGGCCTGAAAAATATCCGGATCGACCCGCCGTTGAGCGATGAAGACGCCATTTCAGCGCTGAACAGCGTCGCTGCGGCAGTTCCCGTGGTTTCCTTGCCTGAGGAGGCCGCTGAACCTTCCCCCATCATGCTGGCCAAGCGCGCGATGATGGAGTGCATGCGGGAACGCAGAGATAACGCCGAGCGCATTGAGCGGGCTTTTATTGATACGGCTCAAACGATTCGCGACATTGAGAAAAATCTTTACAGCAGGCCCGTCGAGACGGTCAAAAACGCCGAGACGCTGGTGACCAATATTGTGAACTCCATTCTCACGGCACCGGAACTGGCGATTCAAGTGATGGGTGACAAGATGGGTGGCGAAGAGTTGTACTTTCACTCGCTCAATGTCACGATGTTGTCCTTGATGCTGGCACGCGCCATGCAGTTGCCGGTTCAGGCGGTGCAGACGCTGGGCATCGGCGCACTGATGCACGATATCGGGCACAAGGAAGTGCCCGACAAAATTCTGCGAAAAACCGGCCCCTTGACCCAGGCCGAGCGAAACTTTTTTGAGCTGCACTGCCAATATGGGCTGGAGATCGGCAAACGCCTGAAACTTGCCGCACCGGCGCTGGCGATCATCGGCGAGCACCATGAATTGTTTGATGGAAGCGGTTATCCCGCCAAACTCAAGGCCGAGTCGATTGGCCTGCTGTCGCGCATTGTGGTGATTGCCAACTACTATGACGAGTTGTGCAATCCAAACGCAATTGCCGAAGCGCTGACGCCCCACGAGGCACTGTCTCTGATGTTTTCCAGGCTGCGCCAGAAGTTTGATCCCAAACTGTTGCAATTATTCATCCGTTGTCTGGGCGTTTATCCGCCCGGCACGATTGTGCAGTTGTCCAACGGCTTCATTGGCATGGTCACCACGGTGAACACGGCACGACCCACCAAGCCGGTATTGATCGTCTATGACGCCGAAGTGCCAAAAGAAGAGGCGATGCTGCTCGACATGGACCGCGAAACCGAGGTCAACATTGCCAAAGCCATTCGGCCGGTTCAAGTGCCCGCCGAGGTCTATAACTACTTGAGTCCGCGCAAGCGGGTCAGCTACTACTTTGACGCAAGTTCGGCGCGCGCCAAGACAGGAAAATTATGAGCGATCTGGCCCGGCTGATGCTCGATCATGTGCCCGAGATGCTGCTGCTGGTCAATCCGGTGACGCTTGACATCACCATGGCCAATGAATCCGTGTGCAAAACACTGGGTTACTCGTCCGGGCAACTTCAGGCCATGCTCATCACCGATGTCGAAAGTGCATTGCAGGATGTGTTTTATTGGGAGGATGTCCGCAATGGCCAATACACCGAAGTGCAACAACAAGAGGGGCAATACCGCTGTCTTGATGGCGACTTGTTGACCGTCAGCAAGTCGATTCAACTGCTGCATGATGACGAGCAGGCGTTGCTGCTGGTGCATGCGGTGCAGACGCAAGGTGTGCGGGAGGTGCAGGATGTGCTGGCGCAGACGCTCTCCAAGCTGCGCGCCACGCTGGAGTCCACCGGCAATGGCATTTTGGTGATCAACTGGCATGGCCGGATCGACAGCATGAATCGGGTTTTGAGCAAGATGTGGGAGATCCCCGAGCCGCTGCTGGCCCGGCATGATGACGCGGGAATTCTTGATTTTCTGGCGGGCCGAGTGCTGGAGTCCGAGCTTTTTCGTGCCCGGCTAAGTGCCATCGTGGACAACGGGGAGACGCAAGACTTGCTGCACCTGAAAGACGGCCAGGTGTTTGAAGCCACCTCACGCCCGCAGTTTCTCGCTGAGCAGATCATTGGCCGGGTTTTTGGCTTCCATGACATCACCCAGCGCACACTGGCAGAACAAGCCTTGCTTGAATCGCGCCATCTGCTGGAAGAAAGGGTGCTGGCCCGAACCGCTGACCTGAATGCCGCCAATGCCACCTTGTTGCAGGAAAAGGAGAGACAAATCACCTTGATACGCAAGCTCGAAGAGGCGCAAAGTCACCTGCTGCAATCAGAGCGAATGGTGTCGATTGGCCAATTGGCAGCCGGGGTGGCACATGAAATCAACAACCCGGTGGCTTTTGTCAACTCCAACCTGGGATCATTGCAGCGCTATGTGATGGACTTGTTGCGGCTGCTGATGGTTTATGAAACCACCGAAACCAGCCTGCCCGAGGAGCAGTTGGCTGCTATCAGGCAAGTCAAGAATCAAGTCGATTTTTCACCACCAAACCGGTTGGCAAAGGCACCGGCCTGGGGCTTTCACTGGCCTACGGCATTGTGCAAAATCACCAGGGACGAATCGAGGTTGCCAGCGAGGTCGGCCGTGGCAGCAGCTTCAGGGTGATTTTGCCCAAAGCACCGGCGCTGCCGACAGCGACAGTTACGGCAGACCCCAGGCAGCCGTAGCGGCGGCTGCCGCCTTCACGAGAGCCGGTTGATTTCCACAATGCCATCGACAAACTCCTTGATCGTCAAGGCCGCAACGGTGTGGATGGAGGTAAATTCGATGCGGCATTCAAAGCCATTGTTGACCGCCGAAACCCGCAACACCTTGGCGTAAATTTCGGTCAGATCTGAACCCAGCGATGTTGACAAGGCGATCTTGATGTCAGAAAAAGCCGCCAGGGCGACCGGGCTGACGATGTACATGCCGCCATAACTGATGTCCACCACCCGTCCGATCAGTTCCTCGGGCAGCACCGACTTGCCGCTGACACGCTGGAATTTGACGGCAATATCGACCTCCACGCGCGGGCTGTTGCGAATCTCGCGCGCCGGGGCCACCAGATGACGTGGTCGCCGGGTTGACAGCAATTCCAGCATGCGCACCATGCCTTTTTTCCCTTTCACCCTGACTTCGTTGACCTGCCCGGTTTCAATAAAGTCGCACGCCAGCAGGTAGGTGTTTTCGCTGAGCAAGATTTGCCCGCGCAAGCTGTGCGCTTCGACCCGGGAGGCCAGATTGACCTGGTCCCCAATCACCGTGTATTCGCTGTGCAGCACCGAGCCCAGATGGCCGGCCACCACTTCACCGGTGTTGATGCCGATGCCCATGTAGAGTGGTGCCATGCCGAAAGTCTGGTTTTCCAGGTTGATGTCTTTCATGGCCATTTGCATCTCGATGGCGCAGGCCAGTGCCGCCTCCACATCGTCCTGGCGGGCAACCGGCGCACCAAACAGGGCCATGATCGCATCACCCATGAACTTGTCGATGGTTCCGCCGTAGCCGATGATGATTTCGGTCATGCGATTGAAGTAGCGGTTCAGCGCCTCGACCATCTCCAGCGCGGTGTAGTGTTCGGCGACGGCGGTAAAGCCGCGCAAGTCCGACAGCAAAATAGTCACCCGCCGGGTGTCGAGTTCTGGTGTGGTGATCAGTGCCATGTCAATCGCCAAGCCAATTTGCTGGCGCAGTTGGTCATCGCTGCCTTGGGTTGGGCTGTCGGCATGGCCACGCATCAAGTCAAGTAGTTTTTCAATCAATAGGGCTTTGTTGACTGGCTGCATGGTGCTCAGTGGCCCAACGGTGGCACTGGCCGGGTTTTATGGAAGGTGATGGGAACGCCGTTTTGGGCTGCTGCCAATTCTTTGCGCGACTGATTGGCCACCGAGGGTTTCATTTTTCCCATGACATGCATCTCGCAGGGTTTGCAGTCAAAGCGCAGCGTGAGTTTTTCTTTGCCGTTGATGAGTTGCAACGGCTCGGCCTTGACAAAGCCTTGCACGCCGATGATGCCCTTGGCTTGTTTCGGGCACAGACTCAAAGAAAACCGCACGCAATGTTTGGTGATCATCAGGCTGACTTCGCCGAGTTCTTCGATTGCCTCGTAGGCCGGCGCGATCAGCCTGACACCGTGCCGGACATAAAAGTCGTGTGCCCGCTGGTTGAAGACGTTGGCAAGATAACTCAGTGTCTCTTCGGGATAGGGTACTGGCGGCTCAACCGGTCGGGCGCGTGGCAGGCGGACAAAGGCACGGGCGCGCGCCAATTCCAGCGCCAGCACCGCATCGCGGCGCAGCGCATTGAGCAGTGAACTCGGCAAAACTACAGGGTCAAAATCGGCTGTAGCCCATACCACATCTGCGCTGATAGCTATAAAAATAGTAGTACCTAAGCGGCTGATCTGGGTACTGGCCTGGTCTTGGGCGGCGACCGGGCTGTGGGCCGGTTGACGACTGGCGGCTGGAAAATCATGCTGCGCGCTGACCTGGATGCCGTCTTCATCGGTCAGGGTGAGCTGCACCGCATCGTCTTGCACCCGAAGGCTTGCCCAGACCCCAATTCGCCGATCGCTGGATTTTTTGTCCAGCGCCCGCAGCCAGTCAACATCGCGGTTGCGCCGAACCTCAAGGCCCTGGCGCAGGTCTTTCAGCTCGGTCATGGCATCTTTGGGATAAACCCGCCAGCGGCCTTTGGCAGCACTCAAGGGTTGGGCACGGTTGATCGCCATGCCAACCAGCTCCTTTTGCAGGTTGTAATAACACAGGCCGTCGCCATTGTGCAGCACGGTCTGGCGGTCGGCCAGCGTCAGCTCGACCCAGTTCGGGCCAGTCTGGCTGACATGGCCGATGGGCAGTCCGGGATTTTTCGGCGTGTCAAAGGCGCCGATAGCGTCCTGGCGGCCCGGCACAAAGTAATCGGTGAATTCCCGGTTGAAGTTTTGCTGCGGGTCGGGCGTAAAACTGAATGTGGTGCGGCCGCTGCTGGCGCGCGCCAGCGGATGGCCGCTGTCCTGGCGCTCCTCAATCAGCGCATCAAGCAGCCGGCGGTAATGGGCGGTGATGTTTTTCACATAGGCCATATCCTTGTAGCGGCCTTCGATCTTGAAGCTGCGCACCCCGGCCGCCACCAGCGCGGCCAAGTTGGCGCTCTGGTTGTTGTCTTTGAGGCTCAGCACATGTTTGTCATGTGCGACAAACCGGCCCTTGCCATCCACCACCTGGTAGGGCAGACGGCAGGCCTGGCTGCATTCGCCCCGGTTGGCGCTGCGCCCGGTGTGTGCCGCGCTGATGTAGCACTGGCCGCTGTAGGCGACACACAGCGCGCCATGCACAAAAAACTCCAGCGTGCAGCGCTCTGGAGAGGTGGCGGCGCGTATGGCGGCGATTTGTGCCAGGTCAAGCTCGCGTGCCAGCACCAACTGGCTCAGCCCCACATCCTGCAAAAAGCGGGCCTTCTCGGGCGTGCGGATGTCGGTCTGGGTGCTGGCATGCAACTGGATCGGCGGCAGCTCAAGCTCCAGCAGCCCCATGTCCTGGATGATCAGCGCATCCACCCCTGCGTCATGCAGTTGCCAGGCCAGTTGGCGCGCCGGTTCGAGTTCATCGTCACGCAAAATCGTGTTCAGGGTGACAAAAATGCGGCTGTTGAAGCGGTGCGCATGTTGCACCAGCCGGGCGATGTCGGCCACTGAATTGTCGGCACTGGTGCGCGCGCCAAAACATGGCCCGCCAATATAGACGGCATCGGCCCCGTGGTTGATGGCCTCGATGCCAATGGCGGCATCGCGTGCCGGGGCCAACAGTTCAAGCGAGTGGGGCAGCAGTGACATGGGACGCGATTATCGGGGATGCCCAAGCTGTGGATGTACCCGTCGGGGGTCAGTCCGGCGGGGCGATTTCAACCCGGTTGCGTCCGGCTTCCTTGGCCCTGTAAAGCGCTGCGTCAGCCCGGCTGACCAGCCGGTCATCGGTCTGGTCCTGTGGCATTACCAGCGCCACACCGACGCTGACGGTAATGGTCAGCGCCCCGGCATCGGTGGGCAGCGGGGTGTTCGCAACGGTCTCGCAAAGGCGCTGCGCTTGCGCCAAACTGCCCGCTTCGTCGGTCAGCGGCATCAACAGCATGAATTCCTCGCCACCGGTGCGCGCCAGGGTATCTGCCTGGCGGGTGCAGGCCTGCAAAACACCAGCCAGACCGCACAACACCTGGTCGCCTACCCCATGACCGTGGCTGTCGTTGATGCGTTTGAAATGGTCAATGTCGAGCATCATCATGGCAAAGCACTGGCCGCTGCGCTGGTAGCGGGCATGTTCGTTGTCGAGCCGGCGCATCATCACGCGCCGGTTATACAGCCCGGTGAGCTGATCGGTATCGGACAGGGTTCGCAGTTTGTGAATCAGCCTGCCCAGCAGCAAAGTTGCCAAAGAAAAATTGAAGCCGCCCAGCAGCACCAAAAACAACAATGTGACGCTCAGGTCAAATTCGCTGTCGGTGTTAAAGCGCACTTGGCTGCTGGCGCTGCCGCCCGCAATCAATACCATGTGCAGCACCAACACCAGCAGCGCCAGCCACAAGGGCGAAACAACCAGGCCAACCACGAGTTTCGAAGTGTTGCGCTGAGCATTGAGCCAACTGGCCATTTGCCAGGCTGCTTGCCACAGCGGCCAGCAGAGCACCAGGGTCAACAAACCGACCCGCCAGACCAGCCAGTCGGTGCCGAGTTGCCGCAGCCCCTCCACCAGCAACACGCCGATGCAGCAATAAAACACCGTTGTCAAGTCGGCTTTGCGGTCACCGGCGAATCTGTCAACGCCATGCTGCAGCAACAAAAAGCTGGCCGTCATGAGCAGATTGACGATCAAATCGGTGTTGAAACTGATGTGGGCAGCAGACAGATAGAGGATCAGCACAGCGTCGGCACTGACAAACCAGGCCAGCGACCAACACAGCGCCACGCGCCGGTTAAGCCGGTAGCCCAGGCCCAGCGCAAGCCAGGCGACTGCATAGATCAGCAATTGCACCGCCAGTGCGGGCATCATGGGGTTCATGGGGTTTGTAAGTTGTGCTGCACCAGGCTCATCAACACATGGTCTGCCATGGTCAAAGCCTGATCCGTTTGTGGTAGCTGATTTTGCAAAGAAACCGGCCATGTTTTGATAGGGGTAAACCGCAGGGTCAGCGCCGTGCTGCCAGATGTCGCCGCTGCCGGGTGCCGTTTTACTACACTGGCGCGCATGAACAACCAACGCCTTGATGCCCTTGATGCCCTGCGCGGTCTGGCCATGCTGTGGATGACGGTGTTTCACTTTTGCTTTGATCTGAACCATTTTGGCTATATCCGGCAAAACTTTTACACCGACCCGGTCTGGACTTGGCAGCGCAGCCTGATCGTCAGCCTGTTTTTGCTGTGCGCCGGTCTCGGGCAGGCGGTGGCGGTGGCGCAAGGCCAGAGCTGGAGGCGATTTTGGCAGCGCTGGGCGCAGGTGGCGGGAGGCGCGCTGCTGGTCACGCTGGGTTCCTGGTTGATGTACCCGAAGAGCTTTATCTATTTTGGCGTGTTGCACGGTCTGGCACTGATGCTGCTGCTGGCGCGCCTGAGCGTGTCTTGGGGCCGCTGGCTATGGCTTTTGGGAGGACTTGCCATTGCTTCAAAATTTATAGCTAGCTACGCAATAGGGATATGGGCTACAAGCCATTTTGTTGCTATTTTGAATGCGCCGGCGCTGAACTGGCTAGGCTGGATGACGCGGCCACCGGTGACCGAGGACCATGTGCCGCTGTTCCCCTGGCTGGGCGTGATGTGGTGGGGGGTGGCCATCGGCAACGGCTTGCTGTCTGGATCAACGGGTTGGTTGCACCGGCGCTTGCCAGCCGCACTCCAGCCACTGGCGAGGCTGGGTCGCTGGAGCCTGAGTTATTACCTGCTGCATCAGCCGATGTTGATCGCCGCCTTGCTGTTGCTCGGATGGATGGTCAAATCAAGCGGTGTTTTTGGCGGCGTATAGTGAACATCCAGAAAAAAACGGGTTTGCTTGAATCAGTGGTCTTGAATCTAAGGTGTAATATGAATGGTTTTGCTGCATGGTGGAGCAGGGTAGGCTTGCAATTGAAGCTGCAACTGTTGATACAGGGCTTTCTGCTGATCATTCTTTTGGCTGCCCAGCAGTGGCTGGCGCATCGGCTCGAAGGCATGGAACTCGATGCCGCCCGGGAGCGGACCACCACCGTGGCAGACGGCGTCAACAATGGCATGAACACCCTGATGGACCTCAAGGTCGGTGGCAAGGATGTCATCAGTGACGAGGCCGGCCGGGCACTTTTCATTGAACGCCTCGGTGTCTCAGACAAGCTTAAAGAGGTCCGGTTCATTCGCGGCAAGGGCACCATCGACGAATATGGCCCCGGACTAGCCAAGGAGCAAGCGGTTGACGAGATGGATCGCAGCGTTCTGGCCAGCGGAAAACCAGCATTCAAGGTGGTTCATGGTGCCAGCGGTGAAGTCTTCATGCGGGCCGTGCTGCCTTCCGTCGCCCACAAAGAGTACCGCGCCTCCAAATGCCTGGAATGCCATGCCGTCAACGAAGGCACGGTACTCGGTGCCATCAGTGTCACGATGGATATCAAGGAGCACATGAACGATATCAACAGGGTCAAAGCCGGGGTTTGGGTGGGGCAGGGCATCTTGCAGGTGCTGCTGTTTTTTGTCATTGGCTTGATCGTGCGCCGCTCGCTGGCGCAACTTGGTGCCGAACCGATTGAGGTGACCCGGCTGGCGCAGCATGTTGCAAAAGGCGACCTGAGCCAAAAAATTCCCCTGCGCGCAGGCGATAGCCAAAGCATGATGGCGCAACTCAAGCAGATGCAAGAGAGCCTGGCCAAGGTGGTGGGCAAGGTGTTGCGTGGATCAGAAAGCGTCGCCACCGCCAGCATCGAAATCGCCCAGGGCAACAGCGATTTATCGGCGCGCACCGAGCATCAGGCCAGTTCACTCGAACAAATTGCTGCGGCGATGGATGAACTCGATGCCACCGTCAAGCAAAACGCCGATAGCGCCCGTCAGGCCAACCAACTCGCCAGAAACGCCTCGGCGGTGGCGGCACAGGGGGGTGAGGTGGTGTCGCAGGTGGTGGCGACCATGAAAGGCATCAACGCGTCGTCGCACCAGATTTCAGAGATCATCAGCGTGATTGACGGCATCGCCTTTCAGACCAACATTCTGGCGCTCAATGCTGCCGTTGAGGCGGCGCGCGCCGGCGAGCAGGGTCGTGGATTTGCCGTGGTGGCAACCGAAGTGCGCTCGTTAGCCGGACGGTCGGCGCAGGCCGCCCGGGAAATCAAGGGCTTGATCAGTGCCAGCGTGGCGCGTGTCGAGCAGGGCAGCGCGCTGGTTGATCAGGCCGGGGTCACCATGCAGGAGGTGGTCATCAGCATCCGTCGTGTCACCGACATCATGGGTGAAATCAGCACTGCCAGTGACCAGCAGAGCCATGGCGTGGTTCAGGTGGTTGAGTCGATCCGGCAAATGGACCAAGTCACCCAGCAAAACGCCGCTCTGGTTGAACAAATGTCGGCTGCTGCCGACAGCCTGAACGCACAGGCGCAAGAGTTGGTGGAAACCGTGGCCGTCTTCAAGCTGAATTGAACGCGGGCTTTCAGATCAGCGAGCGGATGTGTGCTGCGACCACCGTCAGTTGTTTCTTGTCCATGCGTTCAATGAACTTGCGGCTGACCGAGCTGATCAGTTTGGCGGCGCCCGACAAGCCCAGCCGGGCTGATTGCTCGGTGACAAAACCGACCTCGGCGAGCTTGAGCGCACGCAGGAAATAGTGCTCCATGCCGGCATTGATCAGCTCCTGCACCAGATCGGCCAGCGCCTGGCCGTGGGCCGGATGGTGCTCGGCTGATTCCAGCGTTTCAAGCAGGGCCAGCGTTTGCACCCGCAACTCAACCGAGTGATAGAAGCGCAATGAGGGCAGGGCCGCCGGGGTGGCCTTGGCGGCGGCTTTGGGTTTGCCTGAAGCGGGCATTGCTGGCCTATTCGACTTTGGCTTTGCTGCGCAGGTCGTTTTGGTACTTGGCCAGTTTTTGCTGCTGCAATTGTTGCTGCACCTGCGGCTTGACGCTTTCTAGCGTAGGCAACTTGGCATCACGGGTGTCATCAAGACGAATGACGTGGTAGCCAAACTGCGACTTCACCGGAGTTTCGGTCATCTTGCCCTTGGTCAACTGAGTCAGCGCGGTTGAAAATTCGTTCACATAATTGCCGGCCGGTGCCCAATCCAGGTCGCCCCCCTTGGCACCAGAGCCGGGGTCTTTGCTGGATTTTTTGGCGATTTCGTCAAACTTGCCACCCTTTTTAAGCTGGGCGATGATGGCCTTGGCCTCGTCCTCTTTTTCTACCAGAATATGCCGTGCCTTGTACTCTTTGCTGCTGTTGGCGGCGGCAAACTTGTCGTATTCGGCCTTCACTTCTTCGTCGGTGACGACATTGGCTTTTTGGTAATTGGTGAACAGGTCCCGAATCAGGATGGTCTGGCGTGCCAGCTCCATCTGGGTCTTGAAGTCTTCCGAGGTGTCAAGACCCTGACGTTGTGCTTCCTGGATAAAAATTTCACGCGCGATCACTTCATCCTTGATCTGTTGCTCAACTTCGGGCGTGATCTGGCGGCCCGAGCGCATCACCTGCTGGCTCAAAGCTTCAACCCGTGTCTTGGGCACCGGCTTGCCATTGACGATGGCGATATTTTGGGCAAAGGCCAGCGGTGACAGGCCGGTCATCAGGGTTGCCAGCGCGATGCCGGACAAGAGATTTTTCTTCATGCAAATTTCCAGAGTTTCAAAATAAAAGAGTTGGGGTTTTGACCGTGATGGCTATGCTGCTGGTGCCCTGGCTTCAACTGCCAACGCATGCAGGCCCTGGTCCATAAAATCTTGCAGCGCATCATACACAAGCCGATGCCGCGCCACCGGGGTCTTGCCGGTAAATAAATGTGAAGTGATGCGGACCCGAAAATGGGTGCCAAAACCGCTGCCATTGGCACCGGCGTGGCCATGGTGCTGGCCGCTTTCGTCAATCACGTCAAGGCTGACGGGTTCAAAAACGCTTTGCAGGCGCTGTTGCAATTGTTGGGCGGTGGGGGCGTTGTGGCTCATGGTGTGGTGTGTTTGCTGTTGTCGTCGCCGGTGAGGTAGCGCGAAATGTAAAACCCCTGGCCGACAATGAAGATCAGCGGGAAGGCATAACCCCACAGCTTGAAATTAACCCAGTCTTCGGTGCTGTAAAACGCCGCCACATAGCCGTTGATGCTGGCCATGAAAACGCAATACACCACCCACACCATGTTCAGCCGCATCCAGACCGGTTCGGGCAGGCTAAGCTGGCTGCCCAGCAGCAGCTTGAGAAAGTTCTTTTTCAGCAGCCATACCGCAATTGCCAGCCCAATTGCCATGGCGGCGTACAGCACGGTGGGCTTCCACTTGATGAAACGCTCGTCATGCAGCACCAAAGTCAGGGTGCCAAAAACCAGGATCAGCGCCAGCGTGATCTTGTGCATGGCTTGCAGCCGCCGGTCAATGCCATAAATCAGCGCCATTTGCAGCACCGTAGCAGCCATCAGCACGGCAGTGCCGATATAGATGTCGTAAAACTTGTAGGCGCTAAAAAACAGCAGGATGGGGAAAAAGTCGATCAGTATCTTCATGTTGGCGTGAAGTTTAACGAGGCCGAGTTCATGCAGTAACGCAAACCGGTTTCGGTCGGACCATCGTCAAACACATGGCCCAGGTGCGCACCGCATTCGGCGCAGACCACCTCGACCCGTTTCATGCCGTGGCTGTGATCGGTGATCTCCTTGACGGCACCCGGGCGCGCCAATGCAAAGCTCGGCCAGCCGCAGCCGGCATCAAACTTGCTGCCAGACGCAAACAGCGTGTTGCCACAGCAAATGCAGTGGTAGCTGCCGTCGGCCCAATGGGCTTCGTACTTGCCGCTGAAAGGTCGCTCGGTGGCGGCCTGGCGCGCGACCTGAAAGGCCGACGGCTCAGCGCCTTTTTCTTTCAAAAGGGCTTGCCATTGGGCATCGGTTTTCTGGACTGGGTAATTCATCGGCGTGGTCTTCAAAGAGTGGCAATGGGGTATTGTCAGGAACTGCAACTGATCTCGATCTGGCTGGCCCAGTCCGGCGGGAAATCGGCATAAGCTGCATGACCGGGGTGCTCGTCAAACGGGCGCTCCAGCAGGGCCAGCAGCGTCGCAACGCCAGCATAGTCGCCGGTTTTGGCAGCCCGAATAGCTTCTTCGCTAAGGTGGTTGCGCAGCACAAACTTCGGATTTGTTTTTAACATCAAATCGGCCTGCAGCCCTTTATCAACATGCGCTGATAGCTCATTAAAACGGAGCATCCAAGCATCCAAAGCGCCATCATTGAGGAACAATTCACGCACCGGCTGCGGGTTGCCGATAGCTGTTGCCTGGCTGAGCCGACGCCAGAAAATGCTGTAGTCCACCCGGTGTTGTGCCAGCAGCGCCAGGATGTCGCGCACCAGCGTCGCCTGCGCCGCAACGTCAGGCGCAAGGCCGCCGGTCGCCGTCGGCAAAACCTCCGCAGCTTGCACGCCTGGGTCGCAGGCGGTCAGCCCGAGCTTGGCCCGCATCAACTGCAGCAGGCTGTGCTCAAAGGTCGTTTTGAAAGTTTTTAGCGCCAACAGGGCCAACTGCTGGTCGCCAATCAGTGGCAGCAACGCTTGCGCTAAGCAAAACAGGTTCCAGTGGGCGATGTCGGGCTGGCGCTCAAAAGCGTAGCGACCCGCCCGGTCTGAATGGTTGCAAATGTGGTCTGGGTCAAATGCGTCGAGAAACTGGAACGGACCGTAATCGATGGTGAGGCCCAGAATGCTCATGTTGTCGGTGTTCATCACGCCGTGGCAAAAACCCGCCGCTTGCCAGTGCGCCACCATCAGCGCGGTGCGCTGCGCCACCTGCTGCAGCAGTGCGGCATAGGCGTTGCCGTCAAGTTGATCGGTGCTGCGGCAATCGGGATAGAAGCGGTCAACACAATAGTCGGCCAGCGCTTGCAGCTCGGCGAGCTGATTTCTGGCGGCAAAGTGCTCAAAATGGCCAAACCGGACAAAGCTTGGTGCCACCCTGGTCACCACGGCAGCGGTCTCTGGCGTTTCGCGCCAGACCGTGTCGTTCGAGCCGGTGACGCACAGCGCACGCGAGCTTGGAATGCCCAGCGCGTGCATCGCTTCGCTGCACAAAAACTCCCGAATGCTGCTGCGAAGCACTGCCCGTCCGTCGCCCATGCGCGAATAAGGGGTCAGCCCCGAGCCTTTGAGCTGCACTTCCAGCCCATTGGTTTCGCCCAGCAAAATGGCGCGCCCGTCGCCCAATTGCCCGGCCCATTGGCCAAACTGGTGTCCGCTATAGACGCTGGCCAGCGGCTGTGTGCCTGAAATCGGCTGATTGCCGCTAAGCGCCTGCAGCAGCGCGGCAGACCCCAGCCAGTCGGGATCAAGCCCGAGCAAACCCGCCACCGCCGAACTGCGCCCAACCCAATAGGGCGCAGTCAGCGGCTGCGGTGCCAGCGGCGTGAAGAAACTGGTTCCGAGGCGGTGAAAACTGTTGTCCCAAGCCAGATTGGTTTTGACAACTTCAAGGGCGGCAGGTCGGGCGTTCATGCCGCCATTGTCCAAGAGGGCCGACAAACCCGATGCGGGCAGGGGCAATCTGCCGCCAACATGCGATGGGGCCACCATGCTGATGCGGTGATGGCAGCCATTGCAGACAGCAGTCCTTGGGTGACTAACCCGGCAATACAATGGTTCGACCCAACGGCCAAGCTCAGCAAGAACGGCGATGTTTCATCGTTAATGTGAAACACCACCGTTCATGGTGAGCTTGTCGAACCACAGCCTTAATAGAAAAGCCCTTCGATCCTTCGGCAAGCTCAGGACAGGCCAGGCTCAGGGCGAACGGTTTCATAGGGTGAACGGTTTCATAGGGCAATGGCACTGACTTAAGAGGTTCCCGTTCGGGCTGAGCTTGTCGAAGCCTTCGAGAACCCTTCGACAAGCTCAGGGCGAACGGGAGAATTTGGCAAGCAATTGTGCTTAAGTCAGTGCCATTGGTTTCATAGGGTGAACGGTTTCATTATTCGTGGTGGTTGGCAGTGCAAGTTAGCGAAAACCGTTCGCCCTGAGCGCAGTCGAAGGGCTTGTATCCAACGATGAAGCCGTTCGCCCTGAGCGCAGTCGAAGGGCTTGTATCCAACGATGAAGCCGTTCGCCCTGAGCGTAGTCGAAGGGCTTGTAATTCTGCGGGCAAACACAGGCAATTAATATCGGGAGGTTTTGTGGCATACAACGAACAAGAAACGCGCTTCTATCTGATTGACCCGGTGCTGCGTGCCAAGGGATATGACGATTACCGCTGGCTCAAGATGGAAACCCCGGCCCCGGTGGAGCCCACCGGACCCAAAGGCCGCCGCCGCAAGGGGGCAGGCCGCACCGATTACCTGATTTGCGTGCAAGTGGGCGATACGCCCAAACCGCTTCCGGTGGGTGTGGTTGAGGTCAAGCGCGAGGAAGAAGACCCGCTCAAAGGCATGCAGCAAGCCCGGGCCTATGCCGACTGCAAGCGCTTTGAGGTGAAATACGTTTTTGCCAGCAACGGCCACCGTTATGGCGAGTTTGACCTCTTCACCAACTGGCAAAGCGGCCCGTTCGCGTTTGCCGACTTTCCGCCACACGCCGATTTGACCGCGCGTTATGCCAAAGACATCGGTCTTGACCTCAACCAGCCGCAAGCCGCCATGCTGTTTCAGGCCGACAGCCCGGCCTGGGCGCAAAGCCGCTATTACCAGGACGCCGCGATTCGCGCCGCGTTCGAGAAAATCATCCATTGCCAGCAAAACCAGCTACCCGCCCGCGTGCTGCTGGCGCTGGCCACCGGCTCGGGCAAAACCATCATTGCCACCAATTTGCTGTGGCGCTTGAGCCAGGCCGCGCAACTGCCCAAACCGGCCTTGTTTCTGTGTGACCGGGATGAACTGCGCGAGCAAGCCTACACCAAGCTGCGCGCCGCTTTTGGCGACAACGCCCGCATCGTCAAACTCGAAAAAGGGCAAAATGCCGCCAAAAACGCCCGCGTTCACATCGCCACTTATCAAACCCTGGGCTTGGATGACGATGACGATGACGACGAGGGCTTTGCCAGCTTTTTGACCGAGCATTACGGCAACGATGCCTTTAGCGTCATCATCATTGACGAATGCCACCGCTCAGCCTGGGGCAAATGGTCTGAAGTGCTCAAGCGCAACCCCAACGCCATCCATATCGGCCTGACTGCCACGCCGCGCCAGTTGCACGAAGTCCACAACGCCACGCCCGATGACCAGGCCATTACCGCCAACAACCACCGCTATTTTGGCGAGCCAGTCTATGAATACACCCTGATTCAGGCACAGGAAGACGGCTACCTGGCGGCCTGCGAAATTGTCCGGCGCAAGGCCAGCATCGACAACCGGGTGTTTAGCAAGGCCGAGATTCTGAAAGCCAAGCCGGTGGACCTGCGCACCGGCTTGCCCCTGACCGCCGAAGACCTGAGCAAAACCGAATACACCGGGCGCGACTTTGACAACGAGTTATTCATCGAGCTGCGCACCCCCAAAATGTGTGAAGACCTGTTTGCGCTGCTGTGCGTAAACGGCGGGCCAGAGCAAAAAGTCATCATTTTTTGCACCCGCGAAATCCATTCCGACCGGGTGGCGCAGCAGATGAACAACCTGTACACCCGCTGGTGCAAGCAGCAGGGCATGGTGCCCAAAGACCACTACGCCTTCAAATGCATGGGTGGCCCCAACAACGGGGCCGACATGATCGAGCCGATGCGTGGCTCAGGCGAGCGGGCTTTTATCGCCTGCACAGTGGATTTACTGGAGGCCGGTGTCGATATTGAACGCTTGAACGCCGTGGTGTTTTTTCGCTACATCCAGTCGCCCATCAAGTTTTACCAGATGGTCGGGCGCGGCACCCGCATCCATGAAGAAACCCAAAAATACAAGTTCTGGCTGTACGACTACACCGACGTGACGCTGCTGTTTGGCACCGACTTCATCACCAAGCCGCTGCGCATTGGTGCTGGTGGCGGCCAAGGCGGCGATGGAGGCGGCGGCGCTGGCACGGGGAATAGCGATGCGCCGCGTGTGGCCGAGGTGCAAGGCCAGTTGGTGATGATCAACCCTTTGGGCCGCTTTATCCTGTGCAGCCGCGACGGGCGCGACACGCCGATTCCAGTCGATGAATACCGCCGCGAGGTGGTGCAGCGGGTGCTCAGCGAGGCGAACAATCTGGACGATTTCCGCGCCCTGTGGATTGAAGCGCCGAAACGCCGCCAACTGATTGACCACCTGCTGGGCGACAACTTCAGCCCCGAAGTGATCCGCGAGATTGACCACATGAACGACTTTGACCTGTATGACTTTTTTGGCCACCACGGCTACCACGCCCAAGCATTGAGACGCCCCGAGCGGGGTGCGATGTTTATTGCCAACAACCAAAGCTGGCTGGACGGCATGGACAGCCGGGCGGCGATTGTGGTCAGGGGTTTGGGGCAGCAGTTTGTCCAGGGCGGCACCGAGGCGCTGGAAACCCCGGCGCTGTGGGAGGTGCCGGAGATCAGGATTGCCGGGGGGCTGAATGCGCTGCGTCGCGTTGGGCAGCCGGTGCAGGTGATGCACGAGGCTAAAGCGAGGTTGTTTGGCGTATGAAGTGGAAAACTGTTTTGTTGGGCAATATCGTTGTTCAGGATAAAAAAATCGTCTTGCCAGAATCGGCTGACGCTAGGTTTCGCCCTTATCTTGGTCTGGAGCAAATTGAATCAGGCACGGGCGCTATTCTTTCCTATGAAACGTGTTCTGTTGAAGCAAAAAGTACGACTTTTGCGTTTGAAGATACTCATGTTCTGTATGGCAAATTGCGACCCTACCTAAACAAGGTAGCCGTCCCTGATCGGTCTGGACGATGCTCAACGGAGATCATTCCTCTCAAGCCGAAAGGGGTTGATAAAGACTATTTGGCACTGCTTCTGCGTAGCGAGCAAGTGGTGAATGCGGCGATGACTGATAAAACCGGCTCACGAATGCCACGTGCTGATATGGATTCATTACTTGGCTTGGAAATTTCAGTTCATGATTCAGTTGATGCCCAGCGCCAAATCGCCACCCGCCTAAAAACCCAACTGGCCGAGGTCGAAACAGCCCGCCAGGCAGCACAGACGCAGCTAAAGGAAACTTCAAAACTGGCTGATGCAATCATCTTCGACAGCATTCATCGTTCAATAGCGTCAGTGCAATCGCTGGGTGACGTGTTAGACGAAGTGAAAAAAGGTATCGGCAGCGGCTGGGCCAATTACCCAGTGCTGGGTGCCACGCGCCGGGGTCTTGCACCAGCCAAAGAACAACCGGGCAAACAGGCACCGAAGTACAAGCCGGTATTTCCGGGAACGGTGTTTTACAACCCGATGCGTATCTTGATTGGCTCGATTGCCTTTGTGGACGAGGATGACACGCCGGGCATCACCAGCCCGGATTACGTGGTGCTGCAAGGGAAAGCGGGCATCGTTGATTCGCGTTGGTTCTACCACTGGCTGCGTTCATCACTGGGCGAGCAATGCATTCTTTCACTTGCGCGTGGTGCAGTGCGTGAACGGATGTTGTTCAACCGCCTTGCCGAGGGGGAGATTGAATTGCCAAGCTTTGCCGCCCAGCAAAAAGCATCTGGCGCATTAAGAGAACTCAAACCGATGCAACGGGCCATCGAAAGACAACTTGCCGAGATTGATTTGCTGCCACAAAAAATCCTCGCTCAAGCCTTTAACCAACAGGATGACGATCATGACTGATCACCCTACTGCCGCCCAGCACCACGCCAAGTTTGAGGGCATTCGCCATGTGGATGTGTACACCGTTCGCCCTGAGCTTGTCGAAGGGCTTCGACAAGCTCAGCCCGAACGTGTGTGGTCTCGGCCCGAACGTGTGTGGCTTCAGCCCAAACGGTTTCTGGAGCAGAAGGAAAACCGAAGGGCAGTTCTCGTCCATGCGAGGGAAAAACAAATTGAGGATGTCCTCACAATGGTCGATATTGGCCCCGGTTCCCGGCGGCATAGCCACCCCGTTCGCCCTGAGCTTGTCGAAGGGCATTTGGGCATGCTGACCCAACGGATTAGGTGTAGAAAATTCATGGTTCGACAAGCTCACCACGAACGGGGACAAACCGGACGGGGACAAACCGGACGGGGACAAACCGGACGGGGACAAACCGGACGGGGACAAACCGGACGGGGACAAACCGGACGGGGACAAACCGGACGGGGACAAGCCGAACGGGGACAAGCCGAACGGGGACAAGCCGGACGGGGACAAACCGGACGGGGACAAACCGGACGGGGACAAGCCCGCCACGAACGGGGTGAAATCGTATTTGAATTGGAAACTTTATGAAGCCGTTTTGGGTTTACATCATTCGCTGTTCTGATGACAGTTATTACACCGGCCACACAGATGATCTTGATCGGCGCATGGGGCAACACACCACTGGCGCGATACCCAGTTGCTATACGTTCAAGCGCCGTCCGGTGGTTTTGGCTTTTAGCCAAGCTTTTGCGACCCGTGAAGAGGCATTGGCTGCTGAACAACAAATCAAGGGTTGGAGCAGAAAAAAGAAAGAGGCGATGATGCGTGGCGATTGGATGGAAGTTTCGCGGTTGGCGCGTTCATCAGCAGCGCAGACTGCCCTTCGACAAGCTCAGGGCGAACGGGGTGATGCCCAAGCTCAGGGCGAACGGGGTGATGCCCAAGCTCAGGGCTTGGGCGTAGCGTTTCAACTGGTTCAGTTAAAGGGAAATTCTTGATGGCCCGCCCAAAAAAAACCACTGCTGACACCACACCAGCGCGCACCCCCAAAGCGCCCAAATCCATCGCATCGACGCAATCACTGTCGGCGTTTGTCAAAAGCATTTGCGACGTGATGCGCCGATCCAACTGCGCCAGCGCCCTGCAATATGTGCCCGAACTGACCTGGATTTTGTTTTTGCGCATTCTGGACGCGCAAGAGGCCCGGGCGCGTGAACAAGCCGAGGCGGTGGGAGCCAGCTTTTTCCCGGCCTTGAGCAGCCCCTACCGCTGGCAGGACTGGGCCGCACCCTGGTCAGACAAGCCCGGCCACCCCAAAACCAGCGAAGGCCAGCCGTTTGGCTGGAAGCGCCAGGCGCTGTTTGCGGCGGGTGACGGCAAGTTGTTTGACTTCATCAACCAGCAGTTGCTGCCCCACCTGCACAGTCTGGACATCGACAGCCGCACCGGCCTGCCCAACCCCCATGCCAGCCGCAAGCAGCGCATCATGGGCCGCACCATGACGGCAGTCGAGAAAGTGCGGGTCGATTCCGAAGCCAATTTGCGCGACATTCTGGACAAAGTGCATCAGATCAACATCGACCATGTGGATGACCAGCATTTCTTTACCCTGTCGCAGGTGTACGAAGACCTGTTGTTGAAAATGGGCGAGAAAAATTCTGACGGTGGCCAGTTTTTCACCCCGCGCGAGGTCATTCGTGCCATGGTGCATACGGTCAAGCCAACGCTAGGCCAGACGGTGTATGACCCCTGCTGCGGCACGGGCGGATTTTTGGCCATTGCTTACGAACATATCGCGCGCCAGCTTGGGGCCAGCGTGACCAGCACCGACATCGACCAACTCAAACACGACACCTTTTTTGGCCGCGAGAAAGAAAACCTGGTGTTCCCGATTGCCCTGGCCAATCTGGTGCTGCATGGCATTGATCAACCCAACTTGTGGCACGGCAACGCCTTGACCCGCCGCGCCACCTATGGCGCACTGTTTGACCAGGCCCCCAAAACCTTCGATGTAATCCTGACCAACCCGCCTTTTGGCGGCAAAGAAGGCATGGACGCACAGAAAAACTTTTCGTTCGAGACCAGTGCCACGCAGGTGCTGTTTGTGCAAAATATTCTGGCCGAGCTGGCACCCAAGGGCACCTGCGCCATCGTGCTTGATGAAGGCTTGCTGTTTCGCACCAATGAAAGCGCCTTTGTCGATACCAAGCGCCGGCTGGTCGATGAATGCAATGTGTGGGCCATCGTCAGCTTGCCGGGCGGCGTGTTTTCAACCGCCGGGGCCGGGGTCAAAACCAATCTGCTGTTCTTTACCAAAGGGCAAAAGACCAGCAAGACCTGGTATTACGACCTGTCGGGGGTCAAGGTCGGCAAAAAAACACCGCTGACGCTGGCGCACTTTGGCTTTGGCACACAGGGTGAAGTGCTGGCGGATGCGCAGTTGCCAGTCGTTTTGACGGCATCCTGGCGCGAGGATGAGGCCAATGCGGGCCAGCCTTTTCCCAGCTATGCCCGCATGTTGCAGCAGCGCGGCACACCGCAGGGCAACAGCCGCTATTCCTGGACGGTAGATTTTGCGGCACGACGCGCTACCGCACGCGCCGAAATGCAGCCATTGCTGGACCAAGCCGCTCACATCAAGGCCGGGCTGACTGATCTGAAAGAGGCCCTCAAGCGCCTGAAAAAAGACAAAGCCAGCGCGGCTGAACTCATCGCACTGGAGGCCAAAGTCAGTGAAAAAGACAAACGCGTCCATGAGCTGGAAGCGCGTGCCAGGGACATTGACGCAGCCGTTTTTGACCTGAAAGCGGTCAACCCCACAGTAGTGGCCAATGTGGACGACCGCTCGCCACAGCAAATCATCGCCAGCATCGCGGCACAGGGGCGGGTTGTGCAGGAGGCACTGGGCAGGCTGGCGACGTTGATGGACGGCGTGATGGTTTAGCCATTCACATTGATCGGCACCAGTTCGACACCCGGCCACTATCAGCTTTTATTGCCCGGCATAGTTGATAAACGTGAAACACTTCCGTTCGTGGTGAGCTTGGCCTGCCCTGAGCTTGGCCGTTGGGTCGAACCACCGCCTTGATAAAAATGCCCTTCGACAAGCTCAGGGCGAACGGTTTCATATTTCGGAGTGGTCGGCAGACCATGAAAGTTAGCTTTTATTGCTCGGCGTAGTGCATTAACGTCAAGCATCTCCGTATGTGGTGAGCTTAACGTCAAGCATCTCCGTTCGTGGTGAGCTTAACGTCAAGCATCTCCGTTCGTGGTGAGCTTGTCGAACCACCAGCTTGGTCACAAACCCTTCGACTGCGCTCAGGACGAACGGTGCCCATGAACAATCACGGATTGACAAAGATGGCCAGCAGGTTAGGGATATTGGCTGATCAGCTTTTGGCAGTACCATGCCAGACCAATCAAACCACAAAGAGGACACCGACATGTTTGGACTGATGCAACAACAGCCGCTGCTGATTTCATCGCTGATCGAGTTTGCCGAGCGGCATCACGGCGAGGGCGAAATTGTCTCAAGGCGGGTTGAGGGCGACATGCACCGTTATACCTACAAGGAGTTGGGCTTACGCTCGCGCAAGCTGGCGCAGGCGCTGGATGCGCAGGGGCTGGCAACCGGCGAACGGGTGGCTTCGCTGGCCTGGAACGGCTACCGGCATCTGGAACTGTATTACGGCGTCAGCGGCTCGGGGCGGGTGCTGCACACCCTGAACCCGCGCCTGCACCCCGAGCAGATCGCCTGGATCATCAACCATGCGACAGATGCGGTGCTGTGTTTTGACATGTCGTTTTTGCCCATCGTCAAAGCCATTCACAGCCACTGCCCGAGCGTCAAACTGTATGTGGCGCTGTGTGATGCTGACCGGCTGCCGGTTGACAGCGGCATTCCCAATTTGGTGAGTTACGAGGACTGGATCCAGTTTCGCAGCGGCGACTACGCCTGGCCGCAGTTGGATGAAAACCTGGCTTCGAGCCTGTGCTACACCAGCGGCACCACCGGCCACCCCAAAGGTGCGCTGTACAGCCACCGCTCCACCGTGCTGCATGCGCTGGCCGGTTCGTTGCCAGATGCACTCAACATGAGCGCGCGCGAATCGGTGCTGTCGGTGGTGCCGATGTTCCATGTCAACGCCTGGGGCCTGCCGTATGCCGGGGCCATGACCGGGGCCAAAATGGTGTTTCCCGGCCCGGCGATGGACGGCAAGTCGATCTATGAGTTGATCGAAGCCGAAAAAGTGACCTTTGCCTCCGGTGTGCCGACTGTCTGGCAAATGCTGCTTAGCCATACGCAGACCCATGCGCTGCGCTTTTCGACCCTCAAACGCACGGTGATTGGCGGCTCGGCCTGCCCGCCGGCCATGATCAGCGCCTTCAACGATGTTTATGGGGTGGAAGTGCTGCACGCCTGGGGCATGACCGAAATGAGTCCGCTGGGCACCGTCTGCACGCTCAAAAACAAGCA
>CAIQOO010000043.1 GCA_903873485.1 uncultured beta proteobacterium
AAACCAGTCGCAGCGTGGTCGGTTTTGAGGTCGAAACGCTGCATAATAAATAGCTGCCAGCGCATACTGCATAAGGGCTGGCGGCATAAAACACTTAAAACTCGTGGTGAGCTTGTCGAACCACAGGCTTGGTCACAAGCCCTTCGACCAAGCTCAAGGCGAATGGTTTCATCATTCGCAGTGGGCATCAGGCCATGAAAGTTAGAATGGCGAGGATCAGGTCACTTTGCCAATCGGCCCATTGTTGACGGTTTCAGGAGCGCCGAATGGCCATGAAAATTGCCCACCTGCAAAACAATCCCCCGACACCATGGCCGCCGTCGTGTCGGGCATGAGCATTTCAATTTCCCTCATCGGCCTGCCCGGCTCCGGCAAATCGACCGTCGGGCGGCAATTGGCCCGGCGCCTGCAGGTGCCGTTTGCCGATTCGGACCAAGTCATCGAGATGCGGCTGGGCTGCTCGATCCGTGCGTATTTCGAGCGCGAGGGTGAAGCCCGCTTTCGCGATATCGAGTCCGACGTGATTGACGAATTGACGCAGCAGCCCGGCGGCGTGCTATCGACCGGTGGTGGGGTGGTGTTGCGCGAGGCCAATCGCCTTCATTTGCGGCAACGCACCCAGGTGGTCTATCTGAACTCGGCACCCGAGGTGCTGTTTCGGCGCTTGCGGCATGACAAAAGCCGTCCGCTATTGCAAGTGGCTGATCCGCTGGGGCGCTTGCGTGACCTGCATGCCCAGCGCGACCCGCTGTACCGTGAAACTGCCCGCTTTAACATCGATACCGGCAGGCCATCGGTGGCGAGCCTGGTGAATTTGATCGTGCGCGAGCTTGAAAAGGCGGGTGCCTTTGCCGACTGTCAACGTCAGGGTTTGGATGACCCGCGAGCAACGATCAACGGCACACCAAGTGCGGCTCGGTGGACTGGCATCGTCGATGGTGCGCCTGATTTGTCCACAAACCCAGCGCACATGCATGGTTATGGCCAATGAAAACTGCGCAGATATCGTTGCTGTCTTGATAAGATGCCACTAATCGACTCATCGTAACAAAGCATGAAACGCACATTGGTTGGCTTTTCTGATCAGGATATTCAGGAGCTTGATTCGTTGTCTGCGCTCAGGCGGGTTTCGCGTGCCGAACTGATTCGGCAGGCTGTGTCCCAATACCTCCAAAAACTCAAGACCGCCGAATCGCCAGACCTTGCATTTGGGTTGTGGGCCAACAAAGCTGAGGATGGTCTGGCTTATCAGCAGCGATTGCGGGATGAATGGTGAGAGTGCTTTTTGACACCAATATACTGATTGATTACCTCAATGGGGTGCTTCCAGCCAAGATCGAACTGGACTTGTATCAGGACAAAGCCATTTCAATGATCACATGGATGGAAGTTCAAGTGGGCGTTTCACCTGGGGACCAAAACAAAGTCAAATTGCCAGATGCGATCATCTGGGCCACGGCGCAGTTGGACAAGCGCGTGCTGGTGACCCGCAACACCAAAGATTTTTCTTCTGCCCATCCCGGTATCCGGGTGCCCTATGTGATTTAGAACCCTGGCTTGACATGACCACCCCAGACCTCCAGACCGTCGCCATTGACCTGGCCCATCGCAGTTACCACATCGCCATTCGTGGCTCGCTGTTTGACAATCCCTTGAGTTATGTCGAATTGCCATCGGCCGGTGCCGCGCTGATCGTCACCAACACCACCGTGGGTCCACTGTATGCCGAGCGCCTGCAGCGGGCCTTGTCGAGCAAATTCAGCCAGATTCATACCGTCGTGCTGCCCGATGGCGAGGAATACAAAACCTGGCAAAGCCTGACCCTGATTTTTGATGCCCTGCTGGCGCACGGCTGCGACCGCAAGACCACGCTGTTTGCGCTGGGTGGCGGCGTGGTTGGCGACATGACCGGTTTTGCGGCGGCCAGCTACATGCGCGGCGTGCCGTTTGTGCAGGTGCCGACCACCTTGCTGGCGCAGGTCGATTCGTCGGTTGGCGGCAAAACCGGCATCAACCACCCGCTCGGCAAAAACATGATTGGCGCGTTTTACCAGCCGATCAAGGTGGTGTGTGATCTTGACACCCTCAAAACCCTGCCGCAGCGCGAACTCAGCGCCGGCCTGGCCGAGGTCATCAAGTACGGCCCGATTGCCGACATGGATTTTCTCGGCTGGATCGAG
>CAIQOO010000044.1 GCA_903873485.1 uncultured beta proteobacterium
GGCATCCCGTCGTATTGAAGGGAAAAAAAATCAAAATTCCCAAGAAAGAGGACGCATAAAGCTTCCTCCTCGTCGAAATTTCACTATCCGATCGCCAACTGAAAACAGTTGGATGGGATAACTTTGTTCAAAGTCCAATAATTGGGCTGCAGTTGGGTTTTGCCATTTTTGGTCGCACTCGGCGCCTGGCCAACAATCCTGAGTTCCAGCAAGACATGCTGACAACGGTTGAAAATTCGCTGGAGCGCATGCGCCAGTTGATGCTGCAACTGCGCGAAGGTGCCGTTCCGCCGGGAGTCGTGCTTGGCGTAGATCTGAGTGCGGTAATCGCCCGCGTCAAAAGCATTTCAGCCGCCAAGGGCAGAACGCTGGAACTGGAACTACAAGATGCAGTGTCGGCGCGCGGCCATGAAGAGCGTCTGGAACGTATCATTGGTCATGTGGTGCAAAACGCTTTTGATGCCACCGACCCCACTGGCCGTGTCAGCCTGCGACTCGACCAATCAGCCGGGCAGGCCCGAATTGTGGTGACTGACACTGGGCATGGCATGAGTCAGGAATTTGTCCGGGATCGGCTTTTCAAACCTTTTCAGACCACCAAGCAAGCTGGCATGGGTATTGGTGCTTACGAAAGCTACCAATATGTGCAAGAGCTGGGTGGCAAAATTCAGGTTGAGAGCCAACAGGGCAAGGGAACCAGAGTCACAATCATGCTGCCCTTGTTTGACAACCAGAAACACTCAGACCTTCGTATGATGGAACCCCAATGACTTCAGAAAGATCCCGCCCGTTGCTGATTGTCGAAGACGATCTGGCGCTGCAAAAGCAGATCAAATGGTCGCTTGATCGTTTTGACTCCGTGGTGGCCCATGATCGGGAAAGTGCCTTGCTGCAACTGCGCAAGAGCAACCCGGCTGTGGTCACCATGGATCTGGGATTGCCGCCAGATGCCGATTCGGTGTCTGAAGGCTTCAGGCTGCTCGGTCAAATGCTGGCTTTTGACCCCGACATCAAGGTGATCGTCCTGACCGGGCAAAACGATCAAGCCAATGCCTTGCAGGCTGTGGCATTGGGTGCTTACGATTTTTTTGCCAAGCCGTTTGAACCCGAACTGCTCAATCTGACGGTGGAACGTGCGTTTCGGCTGTTTGAATTGCAACGCGAAAACCGGCGCTTGCAGGCCATGCACCAGCCCGATGCCCTGTCGGGCCTGATGACCCGCGACCCAGCCATGATGCGGGTCTGCCGCACCATTGAGAAAGTGGCCAGCAGCAATGCCACCGTGATGCTGCTGGGAGAAAGCGGCACCGGCAAAGAGGTGCTGGCGCGTGGGCTGCACCAGGCATCTTCGCGGCGCAGCGAAAAATTTGTCGCCATCAATTGCGCTGCGATCCCGGAAAACTTGCTGGAAAGCGAGCTTTTTGGCTACGAAAAGGGAGCCTTTACAGGTGCCTCGAAAACAACGCTGGGCAAAATTGAAATGGCCAACGGTGGCACCCTGATGCTCGATGAGATTGGTGATCTGCCTTTTCAGTTACAGGCCAAGTTGCTGCGTTTTTTGCAGGAAAGAGTGGTTGAGCGGGTCGGTGGCCGACAGGAAATTCCAGTTGACGTGCGCATTGTTTGCGCCACCCACCAAGACCTGAAGGCGCTCAGCAAAGAAAATCGTTTCCGGGAGGACTTGTACTACCGGCTGGCCGAGATCGTGGTCAACATCCCGCCGCTGCGCGACCGCGTAGGAGACGCAGCGCTGCTGGCGCACGCCTTTGTGCGCCGTTTTTCCCAGGAACAAAACAGATCCTCAATGTCGCTGAGTGACGATGCCGTCAAGGCGATCGAGCTGCATCCTTGGCCGGGCAACATCCGCGAGCTGGAAAACTGTATCAAGCGTGCGACCATCATGGCCGACAGCAGCCAAATTTCTGCCGAAGATGTCGGGTTGACGCATAGCACGCCCGACGCTATCGACACCTCGCTGGACTTGCGCATCATCCGTGACAACGCTGATCGGCGGGCCATCATTACAGCATTGGGCCGGGTCAACGGTAACATGGTCAAAGCCGCCGAGCTGCTGGGTGTGAGCCGCCCAACGCTTTATGACCTGATGCACCGACTGGCGCTCAAATAGGCCATCCGTTTTGGTATTTTTTTCAGGTAAATTTAATGAAATTTAATCAATCACACCTCCGCACTGCGTCCGCAGCCCTGTTGATGAGCCTGATGTTGGGCGCATGCAGCGATAAGCCCGAGGCCATGCTAAGTTCTGCAAAAGACTATTTGGCGAAAAAGGACAACAAAGCCGCCGTCATCCAGATCAAAAACGCCTTGCAAGTCAACCCCGACCTGCCTGAAGCCCGTTTTTTGCTGGGCAGCGCCCTGCTCGACGGTGGCGACCCCGTGAATGCCGAAACCGAACTGCGCAAAACCCTGGCCCTCAAATACCCGCCAGACAAGGTACTGCCATTGCTAGCCCAGGCCCTGTTGGCGCAGGGGCAAGCCAAAAAACTCACCGACGAATGGGCTAGCACCGCGTTGACCGACCCCTTGGCCAAAGCCAATTTTCAGACCTCTTTGGCTTCTGCCTACGCCATGCAAGGCAAAGCCGAGCCGTCGCAGGCTGCCCTCAATGCGGCACTGCTGGCACAGCCAGCTTATGCCCCGGCGATGATCGCCAAAGCCCGGCAAATGGCAGCGAGGCGCGACTTTGAAGGAGCCATGGCGCTCACTGAAGAGGCCATCAGCAAGAACCCAAACAGCGCTGAAGCCTGGAAGCTCAAGGGAGATTTGCTGCGTTATATAAAAACCGAGTTGCCACAATCGCTGCTGGCCTACCGCAAAGCGGTGGAAATCAAACCAGACTTTTTTGCCGGGCAGGCTGCCGTCATCACCATCTTGCTGCAGCAAAACAACCTGCCAGATGCCACCACACAAGTCGAAAGCCTGAAAAAACTCGCGCCCAACCACCCGCAGACCAAGTACCTCGAAGCCCAGTTGGCCTTTCAAAAGAAGGACTACAGGTCTGCTCGCGACCTGATCCAGCAGGTTTTAAAGGCAGTTCCCAACAACCTGCAGTCCTTGCAACTGGCCGGTGTGCTGGAGTTGCAGCTCAATTCACCGATCCAGGCAGAAGTGTATTTCAGCAAGGCCTTGCAAGCTTCACCTGATCTGGCGCTGGCGCGACGCTTGCTGGTGATGATTTACCTGCGCTCGGGCCAGACTGCCAAAGCCATTGCCACCCTGCAACCCGGCTTGAGCCGTGAAAACGTTGACCCTAGTCTGTACGCCGTGGCGGGCGAGGTCTATCTGCAAAATGGCGATGCAAAAAAAGCCGAAGCGTTTTTTGTCTTGGCCACCAAACAAGACCCCGGCAATGCCAGAACCCGAACATCGTTGGCACTGACGCGCCTGGCGGGTGGTCAGGTTGAGACCGCCTTTGACGAACTGCACAGCATCGCTGCGTCCGATGCAGGCATCACCGCCGACCTGGCATTGATCAGTGTTCATTTGCGTCGCGGTGAATTTGACAAGGCGCTGGTGGCCATCGATTCACTTGAAAAGAAACAGGCCGACAAGCCGCTGGCGGCCAACCTGCGTGGCAGAACATTGCTGGCCAAAAAAGATCTGGCAGGTGCCAGAAAAAGCTTCGATCGCGCACTGACCATCGATCCCGGCTTCTTCCCGGCCATCGCCAGCCTGGCAGGGCTGGATATGGCCGAAAACAAGCCCGATACCGCCAAAAAACGCTTCGAAGCCGTATTGGTCAAAGACCCCAAAAACCCGCAAGCCCTGCTGGCGCTGGCTGAACTGGCGGCACGCTCTGGTGCCGCCAAAGAGGAAGTCGCCAAACTGATCGGCAATGCCGTGAATGCCAACTCCGCTGATGTGCCCCCGCGCCTGTTGCTGATCGAGTTCCACCTGCGCAACAAAGACATCAAGCTGGCACAGTCGACCGCACAAGATGCCGTGGCAGCCCTGCCCGACAGCCCGGAAGCGCTGGACGCGCTGGGTCGCACCCAGCAGGCCGCAGGTGAGTTCAATCAGGCCATCGCCAGCTTCAACAAGCTCGCCGGTATGCAACCCCTGTCCCCGCAGCCGCACCTGCGCCTGGCAGATGTCCACATGGCCGCCAAAGACAAAAGCGCAGCCGCTGCCAGCCTGCGCAAGGCGTTAGAGATCAAGCCCGATCTGCGCCAGGCACAGCGCGGCAGCATCATGCTCGATGTTGACAGCAAAAACATCCAGAATGCACTGACCACCGCCCGAACCATGCAAAAGCAGGGTCCGGACGATGCCATAGGGTATGTGCTCGAAGGTGACATCAACGCATCCCAAAAGAACTGGAATGGCGCTGCCACCGCCTACCGCGACGGCCTCAAGCAGGTCAATTCGGCTGAACTGGCCGTCAAGCTGCATTCGGTGTTGCTGGCTTCCGAAAAAACCGCCGAGGCCGACAAGTTTGCTGCAACCTGGCAAAAAGATCATCCCAATGATGCGATCTTTTTGCTGTACCTGGCAGACGGTGCCATCGTGCGCAAAGACTACGCCAATGCTGAAAAAACCTACTTGAATGTGATCAAGCTGCAGCCCAACAATGCAGTGGCCTATAACAACCTGGCCTGGGTGGCCGCCAAGCTGAACAAGGCCGAGGCCATCGGCTACGCTGAAAAAGCCATGACCATTGCACCGAACCAACCGGCCTTCATGGACACGCTGGCGATGCTGTTGTCAGAAAAGGGCGACTATGCCAAGGCGCTTGAACTGCAGGCCAAAGCGGTTGCAGCGCAGCCCCAAAACTCCTTGTTCAAGCTGAACCTGGCAAAAATCCACATCAAGGGCGGCAAAAAAGACTTGGCCAAGAAGGAACTCGACGAGTTGGCCAAGCTGAAGGACAAGTTCGCCGGTCAGAAAGAAGTGTCTGAACTGCTGAAAGGCATTTAACGTGAAAGACCCTAACCACAAGGCGCAAGAACTTCTGGCCCGAATGGCGCTGGGTTAAGCAAAAACGGCTGCCATAAGTGTCCTGTTACCCCAAAGCACTTTCAATTTGATCGCAGAGGCTCATAGTATTTTTTGGGTTCCCACACATTTGATCGAGCCGGATCAGCAACTTTTCTTGAATCCCACATCAGCGGCAGCACAGATTTGAACTCAAGTGTGTGCCGCCCTGCCTGGTACATCGATACCTGTACATAAATTCGACTAGCCCGGCTGGCCAAAGCAACAAACCGGCTTTCGTTTTTGATATGAAGCAGATTTGAACCGAAACCCGTCGACCCTCTGGCAATAAAATAGGGGTAGGAAAGGACACCGTCCTCCCCTCCCTCCGAACCGTGCGTGCGGTTTTCCCGCACACGGCTCTCCAGTCAGTGGTTTCCACATCGGGATTGGCTCGCTGATATTCAGGGTGCGTCGTGGTGAACAC
>CAIQOO010000045.1 GCA_903873485.1 uncultured beta proteobacterium
CCCGCTGCAATCGACGCTGCGCTTTGGCCTGTTTGACAACCCGCTGCTGCTGGCCGGTCTGGCGCTGGAACTGCTGCTGTTGCTGCTGATCATCTATACCCCGCTGGGCAACAGCCTGTTTGGCACGGCCGCGCTGCCGCTTGAAGTCTGGCTGCTGATCCTGCCGCTGGCGTTGGCGATGGGGCTGCTGGAAGAAGGGCGCAAAGCCTTGCTGCGCTGGCTGGCCCGGCGCAAGCGGCCAGCCTGATTGCCCGGTCGGTTGCGACCGATGCCGCATGGGGCAAGGCTTGCGCCGCCATTGGCGGTGCCGTCCCGCTACAATGCGGGGCTTATCAATGCAAGATTCGTGCCTTTATGAAACTCCCCTTTAACTCCTGGCTTGTCCCATGCTTGCTGGCCGTGGCTGTGCCCGGAGTTCAGGCCGAACAGGCGGATCGCGACAAGCCGATGAACATCGAAGCCGATGCGCTGCGCCACGACGAGGCTAAACAGACCAGCGTGTTTTCCGGACGGGTGGTGCTGACCAAGGGCAGCATCCAGATTCGGGGTGGCCGCATTGAAGTGCGGCAAGACCCGCAGGGCAACCAATATGGTCTGGTGACCGCCGAGCCGGGCAAGCTCGCCTTTTTTCGGCAAAAACGCGAGGGTGTTGACGAGTTCATTGAAGGCGAGGGCGAAACCATTGACTACGATGGCCGTGCGGACGTGGTCAAGCTGGCTGGCAAGGCCCAGTTGCGCCGCTTTCAGGGCGCCCGCCTGAATGACGAGTTCAACGCCGGGGTGATCGTCTATAACAACACCACCGATGTCTTTACCCTCGACGGCAGCCCCGGTGCCGGCAAAAGTGGCAGCCAAGGTCAGGCCGGTGCGCCGCCCGGACGGGTGCGCGCCATGCTGACGCCGCGCGCCGGGGCGGGCACAGCCGGTGTTGCGACACCGCTGCAAGTCAGCCCGCAACTTGGCGGCCCGAGCCGGTGAACCCCATGGACGCGGTTGCGCCAAACCCTGCTGGCACCTTGCCCGATGCGCAGCGGTCAACCGATGAAACCTGCGACAGTTGCCTGCGGGTGCAGCATTTGCAAAAGTTCTACGGCAGCCGCAAGGCGGTCAAAGACGTGTCGCTGTCGGTGCGCAAGGGTGAGGTGGTGGGGCTGCTTGGCCCCAATGGCGCCGGCAAAACCACCTCGTTTTACATGATTGTTGGCCTGGTGCGGGCCAGCGCCGGCACCATCACCATTGATGGCCAGTCGATCGAGCACATGCCGATCCACCGCCGCGCCCGCCTTGGCCTGAGCTACCTGCCGCAAGAGGCCTCGATTTTTCGCAAGCTCAATGTCGAAGACAACGTGCGGGCGGTGCTGGAATTGCAGTTTGACGACAGGGGTCGCCCGCTGCGCGAAGCCGCGATCGAACAACGCCTGACCGCTTTGCTGCAAGACTTGCGGATCGAACATTTGCGCCAGTCCAGCGCCTTGTCCTTGTCGGGTGGCGAACGGCGGCGGGTCGAAATTGCCCGGGCGCTGGCGACCCAGCCACGTTTTATTTTGCTCGACGAACCCTTTGCCGGCATTGACCCGATTGCCGTGATCGAAATCCAGCGCATCATCAGCTTCCTGAAAAATCGGGGCATTGGCGTGCTGATCACCGACCACAATGTGCGCGAAACCCTGGGTATTTGCGATCATGCCTACATCATCAGCGATGGCAGCGTGCTGGCCGAGGGCACCCCGGCTGACATCGTCAATGATGTCGATGTGCGCCGGGTGTATCTGGGCGAACACTTCAGGATGTGATGAAACAAGGTCTGTCACTGCGGATTTCGCAGCATCTGGCGCTCACGCCACAACTGCAACAGTCGATCAGGCTGCTGCAACTCTCGACGCTGGAGCTTGGGCAAGAGGTTGATCAAATGCTCGACGACAACCCGTTTCTGGAGCGTTCGGTGGTCGAGGCGGAGCGCGAGGAGTTTGGTCTGGCGCAGTCTGACGCGCCAGTTAGCCAGTCGGACCGGGATGCCGAATTAGCTCCGTTTAAAGTAGCAGACTACGCAGACAGCATAAGGGCCAAGGCCGAAAATGATGCAGAAGAATCGGGCTGGCAAGGCGACCCTGGCCCGAACTGGGAAGGCGACGGCAGTGTCAGCCTGGCCCCCGACGACAGCGAATGGGGCGGCGAGGCGCGCGCCCACGGCAACAACCTCAGCGGCGATGACGACATGGACGCGACCGAGCTGGCGCGCAACCATGAATCATTGCAAAGCTATCTGCACCGGCAGGCGCTGGCGCTGCGCCTGAACAGCCAGGACAGCGCCGCGCTGCGCTTTCTGATCGAGTCGCTCAACGACGATGGCTACCTGGAAGACGATCTGACCGATTTAGCGCGTGGCCTGGCCGGCGACGATGCCGAGCAGGTGGAAGACCTGGTGCACCATTTCACGGTGGCACTCGGGCTGCTGCAAAGTCTGGAACCCACCGGTGTCGGTGCGCGCAACCTGGCACAGTGCCTGAGCCTGCAGCTTCGGGCCAAACAGCAAGACCGGGCTGGCGATGCGGACCCGGCGGTGCTGGCGGTGGCGCTGCGCATTTGCGCCCAGCCGATGGATTTGCTGGCGCGCCGCGACATCAAGCACCTGGTGCCGCTGTGCGGCGCCAGCGATGCGGCAGTGCGCGCCGCCATCACGCTGATTGGCCGGCTTGAACCCAAGCCGGGGCGGCGCTTTGTCGATGTCGAGCGCAACATCGTGGTGCCCGATGTGCTGGTGCTCAAAGTCGGCACCGGTGCGGCGGTCAAATTTCAGGTGCGCCTGAACCCCGAGGTGATGCCACGGCTGCGGGTACATGACATCTATGCCAACGCGCTCAAGGGCCACAAAGCCAGTGGCAGCGATGCCGCCAATGTGCTGGCGCTGCAGCAGCGGCTGCAGGAGGCGCGCTGGTTCATCAAGAACATCCAGCAGCGCTTTGACACGATTTTGCGGGTCAGTTCGGCGATTGTGGAGCGGCAAAAGAGTTTTTTTGTGCATGGCGAACTGGCCATGCGGCCGCTGGTGCTGCGCGAAATTGCCGACGAGCTGGGCCTGCATGAATCGACCATCAGCCGTGTTACCACCGCCAAATACATGGCCACGCCCTATGGCACCTTTGAACTCAAGTATTTCTTTGGCTCGGGTCTGGGCACCGAGTCTGGCGGCAATGCCTCCAGCACTGCGGTGCGCGCCCTGATCAAGCAGTTTGTCGCCGCCGAAAGCCCGAAAAGACCCTTGAGCGACAACCAGATATCCGACATGCTCAAGGAACAGGGCATCGAGTGCGCGCGCCGCACCGTCGCCAAGTACCGCGAAGGCTTGCGCATTGCGCCAGCCTCCTTGCGCAAGGCACTCTGATGAAACCGCTGTCAGCCACCCGGCAGGCGATGCCGGGCCATGATCGAGAAAGACGTTTTTGAACCAGCTCCAACTTTTCCTGCCCTGTGCGGCCGGTGTCGAAGACTTCCTGCTGCCCGAAGTGCGGCGCATCACCGGCCGCCCGGCGGCAGACCTGATCCGCCAGCGCGGCGGTGTTGCCGTGCGCGCCGGCTGGCGCGATGTGTTGCTGCTCAACCTGCACAGCCGGCTGGCGCAGCGGGTGCTGGTGCTGCTGTCTTATACCGGCTACCGCCATGAACAAGACCTGTACCGGGCTGCCAGCGATGTGGCGTGGGAGGCCTGGTTCACCCCGCGCCAGAGCATCAAGGTCGAAGTCACGGCGCAGCACAGCCCGCTTAACTCGCTGAACTTTGCCGCGCTCAAGATCAAGGACGCGGTGTGTGACCGGTTTCGCGTCAAGGCCCATGGGGTGCGGCCCGATGTCAACACCCAGTGGCCCGATGCACGCATTTATGCGCACCTGACCACCGACAGTTGTTCGCTCTACCTCGACACCTCGGGCGAGCCGCTGTTCAAGCGCGGCTGGCGCGAAGACAAGGGCGAGGCGCCGCTGAAAGAAACCCTGGCGGCCGCCATGCTGGCTGCTACCGGCTGGCTCGATGGCGAGGCCAACCTGCGACCGCTGTACGACCCCTGCTGCGGCAGCGGCACAATCGTCATTGACGCCGCGCAAATGGCCTGCTCACTCGCCGCTGGCAGCCGGCGCCGGTTTGCTTTCGAGAACTACCTGCCGTTTCAGAAGCATGTCTGGGATGCCATAAAAAAAGAAGCAGCCGACGCAGTGCTGATGCCGGCTGCAGGCCAAAAACCCATTATTTTCGGAAGTGACGTAGCGCACCGCATGGTCGATTTTGCGCAGCGCAATGCCGAACGTGCCGGGGTATCCGGGGTGATCGAATTTCGGGGTGGTGACGCCTTGCAGCGGCTGCCGCCGGTGGAGGGCGGCGGCATCATGCTGCTCAACCCGCCCTATGGCGAGCGCATTGACGTCGCCGGTGTGGCGCGTGCCGGGCATCATGGGCCAGCCGGTGCGACGCTGGCACCGCCGGTGAGCATGCGCGAGGTGCCGCAAGTGGACAACGGCGGCGATTTTTTTAGCCAACTGGCCAGCCACTGGAAGAACCATTACCCCGGCTGGACCGCCTGGCTGCTGACCCCCGACCTAAAATTGCCGACCCGGATGCGGCTGAAAGAAACGCGCCGGGTGCCGATGTGGAACGGCCCGATCGAATGCCGCCTGTTCCGCTTTGACATGGTGGCCGGCAAAATGGCAGACCAGCATGCGCCCGCTGGTTCTTGACACCAACATTGTGCTCGACCTGCTGGTTTTTCAGGATGCCGCGACCGCGCCGCTGCGCTGGGCCTTGCAGCAAAAAAATGTGGTCTGGCTGGCCACCGCGCCGATGCGCGATGAACTCGAACGGGTGCTGGGCTATCCGCAGATCGTCAGGCAGTGGCAAAAGAACCCGGCGCAATCAATACCATCGATGTTGGCGCGCTTTGACGCGCAGGCCAGCATCCGGCCGGTCGCCCCCAGGGCACCGGTGAGCTGCCGTGATCCCGATGACCAGAAGTTCATCGACCTCGCGGTGGCCCACCAGACACTGCTGCTGAGCCGGGACCAGGCGGTACTTTTTATGAAAAAAAGGCTTCTAGCCCTTGGTGTGCTTGCGGTTACAGCTATTCTTTAAATAGCATACTTGATTCCGCTTGAGCAGGGCAAAAAAAACCCCGGCACAAGGGCCGGGGTAGTAAGCCTATTTGCTGTCACACATTAAGGCCCCGCTCAGGGAGGAAAAGCGGGGAGCAGTAAACTGCTCGGGGTCTAATTTAACAAAAAAAACGGCCGATTTCAAGACAAGTCAAAAATATTTTTACTTTAAGATCAAAAATTCCACAAAAAAGCGATTCACCATGACTTTTTATGCACCCTATCCGCTCGGTCGCCCGCGTCGTTTGCGCCGCGACAGCTTCACCCGCCGCCTGGTGCGCGAACACGCGGTCACGGCCAATGACCTGATTTACCCGGTTTTTGTGGTTGATGGCCGACAGCAGCGCCAGCCGGTGTTGTCGATGCCCGGCGTGGAACGGCTCAGCCTCGACCTGCTGCTGCCGGTGGCCGAAGATTGCGTGAAGCTGGGCATCCCGGTGATGGCGCTGTTTCCGGTGATTGACCCGTCGCTCAAAACACCCGATGGCCGCGAAGCGCTCAACCCCGAGGGGTTGGTGCCGCAGGTGATCCAGGCGCTCAAAAAAGAATTTCCCGAGCTTGGCCTCATGACCGATGTGGCGCTTGACCCCTTCACCAGCCACGGCCAGGATGGCCTGCCCGACCCGCGCCCGTCGGAGGATGGCTACATCATGAACGATGCCACGGTCGAACTGCTGGTCAAGCAGGCGCTGACCCAGGCCGGGGCCGGGGCCGACATCGTCGCCCCAAGCGACATGATGGACGGGCGCATCGGCGCCATTCGCCAGGCGCTCGAAGCGCACCATTTTGTCCATACCCGCATCATGGCTTACAGCGCCAAATACGCCAGCGCCTTTTACGGCCCATTCCGCGAGGCGGTCGGCTCGGCGGGCAACCTGGGCAAAAGCAACAAAAAGGTCTATCAGATGGACCCTGGCAACAGCGACGAAGCGCTGCGCGAAGTGGCCCTGGACATCGCCGAAGGCGCCGACATGGTGATGGTCAAGCCCGGCATGCCCTATCTCGATGTGCTAAAGCGCGTCAAGGATGAGTTTCGCATGCCCACCTTTGCCTACCAGGTGTCGGGCGAATACGCCATGCTGAAAGCGGCGGCGCAAAACGGCTGGCTTGAGCATGATGCGGTGATGCTGGAAACCCTGCTCGCCTTCAAGCGCGCCGGTGCCGATGGGGTGCTCACTTATTTTGCCCGCGATGCCGCCAGATTGCTACAACAATAATAGCTATTAGCGATTGCTGCATAAGGGCTGCAGCCCGATTTCTTATAAATATTTGGCGAGATGGCAAAGCATGCAGATATTTTCGATTCACGGCATCAGCGTCACTGAAACTTTGGCTCCGGTGCTGCCACAGGCGCTGCTGGCGCTGCGCCTGCCGGCCCAGGGTTACCTGTGGCTGGCCTGCACCCGCAGCGAGTTTGAACAAATGCAGGCGCAGATTCAGGTGACGCTGGAGCGCCTGTGTGGAACCCAACTGATGGAGCTGCATGTGGCGGACCTGCTGAACCGGCAACTGCCGTCGCGCTACGACTACACCTTGCAATACGACCTGCTGGTGTTTCGCCGCCTGGCGGCATCCGCTGCCGACACGGACATGTTGCCCGAGTCGCCGGTCAAGCGCAGCGGGCCACCGATTTTGCGGCGCATCGACACCAGCCCGGTCGGCTTTGTGGTGTTTGACCGGGTGCTGCTGACGGTGCATCCGCAAGACGGTGCATCGCGCGACAATTACGCCCAGCGCCTGCTGGCAGCCGGCAGCAACCAGACCAGCACCGAACTCAACACCAGCGTGCCCGACGGTCGTTCTGCCGGTGCCCGTGGCGTACCATCCAGCCCGGCCGACCTGATGCTGCGCATTGTCAACCACATGGTGGACAGTTTTCTGGCGCTGCGCCGCGAACTCAGCCACCAACTGGACCATTGGCAAAGCGAGTTGCTCAACCCCAGAACCCGCTTTGCCAACTGGAGCACCCTGCTCAATGCCCGCCTGTCGCTGCACCAGCTCGACGAAGTCTGCGAAGACCAGCGCAGTGCGGTAGAAGACTGGATTGAAGCCTTGGAGGGCTGGCCGGAAGCCGAATTGCCACTGAACCGGCACGAACGCGACATGCTGCAGGTGCGCAGCCGTGACGTGCTTGAGCACATCGAGCGGGTGGTGCATCATGTGCATCAACTGGAGCGCAATATTGAGGCGGCGGTGCAGATTCACTTCAATGCGCAAAGCCACCGCACCAACGAGATCATGCGCACCCTCACAGTGTTGACCGCCATTTTTTTGCCGATGAATTTTTTCACCGGCTTTTTCGGCATGAATTTTGAATTTTTGCCGCTAATTCACCAGCAGCGCGGGCTGTGGTGGGCGATTGGCCTGATGCTGGCGCTGGCGCTGGTGCTGCTGCTGGTATTCTGGCGCAAACGCTACCTGACCCGCTCAAGCCGCTGAACTGGCGCGCCATGAAACCGGTCTGGCGGCAAATTGGCATGGTTCCAGCCAGTACATCGACATCTTGCCGGAACAGACTGGCAGATGGCTGGCATTTGCGTGATCGCACCACTTTACAAATGCCAGTCATATTCAATGGTCAGCGGCGCATGGTCCGAGAATTTCTCGCCTTTGTAGATCGACGCAGCTTGGGCGCCGGCAGCCAATGCGGGCGTTGCCAAATGGTAATCGAGCCGCCAGCCGACATTCTTGGCATAGGCCTGTCCCCGGTTGCTCCACCAGGTATAGGCTGCGTCGGTGCTGGCAGGGTGCAATTGCCGGTAAACATCGACCAGCCCGCCGTCGCCGAGCAGCCGTGTCATCCAGGCACGCTCTTCGGGCAAGAACCCTGAGTTTTTCTGGTTGCTTTTCCAGTTTTTCAGGTCAATCGCCTGGTGCGCGATGTTCACGTCACCGCACACAATGAACTCGCGCTGTTGTTGCAGGCGTTGCAGGTGCGGGTACATGGCAGCCAGAAATCTGAACTTGGCCTGTTGCCGTTCGTCACCGGAAGAGCCGCTGGGGAAATAGGCGCTGATGATGGAGCGTTTGTACGCGGGCGTGTCAAACCGCAATTCAAGGTAGCGTCCTTCGGGGTCAAACTCTGCCGAGCCAAAACCGGCGACAACCTCGGAAGGCTGCTGGCGCGTGTAAATGGCAACCCCGGAATAACCTTTTTTTTCGGCGTAATGAAAATACCCGTCAAGCCCGGCCAATGCGTGGAACTTGCCATGCACGTCGCCATGCTGCGCCTTGACCTCCTGCACGCAAATACAATCGGGTGCTGATTTTCTGATCCACTCTTCCAGTCCTTTGCTGGTGGCCGAGCGAATGCCATTGAGATTCAAGCTGGTTAATTTATACAAGGAATTCCCCATGTCGGAGCAGGTCATTGAACAAGCCGGTGCAGATCAGGTTGAAGACCGGTTGGCGCAGGAGTTTGTGCAGTTTTCAGTGGATTGTGGCGCACTTCGGTTTGGCGAGTTCAAGACCAAGGCGGGCCGCCTAAGCCCCTATTTTTTCAACGCCGGCCGGTTTGACGATGGCGCCAAATTGGGCCAGCTCGCCGGATTTTATGCCCGGCGCCTGCTCGGCAGCGGCATCGAATTTGACATGATCTTTGGCCCGGCCTACAAGGGCATTCCGCTGGGTGCCGCGCTGGCCGTCGAGTTGGCCCGTCGCGGCCACAACCGGCCTTTCGCCTACAACCGCAAGGAGGCCAAAGACCACGGCGAGGGTGGCACGCTGGTGGGCGCCGCGCTCAGGGGCCGGGTGCTGATTGTCGATGACGTGATGTCAGCCGGCACCGCCGTGCGCGAGTCGATTGGGCTGATTCAGGCCGCTGGCGCCAGCGCCCATGCGGTGGTGATTGCCCTGGACCGGCAAGAGAAGGCGACCGAGAACGGACAAGATGTCCAGCACAGTGCCGTCCAGTATGTCCAGACGCAGCTTGGGCTGCAGGTCTGCGCGATCGCCCGACTGCATGACCTGATGCACTATTTGCTGCAACAGGGTGCGCCCGGTTTGTCTGAGGTACATCAGCGCGTCAAGGCCTACCGCGAACGATATGGGGTTGAAACAACATGAGCCGTATGCCTGGCGCAATACCTTGGCGCTTCAAATTCGGGGCATTGCTTTGTCTGTCGGCTGGCCTGCCAGGCGGCCTGGCCGGTGCACAAACTGGCAACGATACGCCGCAAATCTATACCTGTACCGATGCCCAGGGGCGCAGGCTGACCTCGGACCGGCCCATCAGGGAATGTCTCGACCGTGAACAAAAAATTCTCAACCCCAGCGGCACCGTCAAGGCAAAAATTGGCCCGGTTCTGACCGCCCAGGAGCGCAGTGAACAAGATCTCAAGGTCAAGGCCGAACAAGAAGAGCGTGCCCGTCAGGAGGAAGAAAAACGGCGTGATCGGGCACTGTTGATTCGCTACCCGACCGCCGACTCGCACCACAAGGAAAGAGCCGAAGCGCTGGCCCACATCAACCGGGTCAAGCAAAGCGCCGCTGCCCGGGTGACCCAGCTTGAGCTAGACCAGGTCAAGCTCGCCGACGAGATGGCGTTTTACCAGAAAGACCCGAACAAGGCACCTGTCAAGCTGCGCCGCCAAATCGACGCGGTGAGGCAGGCGCAGGCGGCACAAGAACGTTTCATCGATGAACAAGATGCCGAAACCAGTCGCGTCAACGCGCGCTTTGATGACGAATTCAAGCGCTTGACGCCGCTGTGGCGCATGGCCTCAGGCAAGGCGCCCTGAGCGCCATTGCCGCCGCATTCAGGCGCCGAGTTTCTGGCGCAACAAGTCGTTCACCTGTTGCGGATTGGCCTTGCCCTGGCTGCCCTTCATGATTTGCCCGACCAGTGCATTGAGTGCCTTGGCATTGCCGCCACGGTACTGCTCGACATTCTTTGGGTTGGCCGCCAGCACGGCATCGACAATTTTTTCAAGGGCACCAACATCATTCATTTGACGAAGACCAAGGTGGTCAATCAGGGTTTCAACTTCATTTCTTCCGCTTTGCATACTCGAAGTAATCGTTGACATTGGCGCAGAGGGATTCCCCACTGCCGCGTTTGTTTTACTCCAGAGGGTATTAAAAACAGTTTTTGCGGCGTTGTTCGAAATGGTTTTGTCGTCTATGAGCTTGACAAGCCAGCCCAGTTTATTTGGATCAATCGGACACTGCACAATGTCCAAGTTCTCCTCATTGAGCTTGCGCGAAACCTCTCCCATGATCCAGTTGCCAACCAATTTGGGCTTGCCGCAGGCTTCTGCAGCCGCTTCAAAATACGCAGCAACCTCACGGCTCTGGGTAAGGGCTGCGGCATCATAATCCGATAAGCCGTAAGCACTTGCAAAACGTGCCGCCATGACGCGCGGCAGCTCGGTCATTTCGGCGCGAACCCGCTCCACCCACTCGGGCGCTATCACCAGCGGCGGCAAATCCGGGTCGGGAAAATAGCGGTAATCGGCGGCATCTTCCTTGCTGCGCATGGCACGCGTTTCACCGGTGTCGGGGTTGAACAGCACGGTAGCCTGTCCAATCGCCCGGCCATCTTCAATCTCTTCAATCTGCCACCGAATCTCGTAGTCAATCGCCTGCTGCATGAACTTGAAGCTGTTGAGGTTCTTGATCTCGCGGCGGGTGCCCAAGGCCGCGCCGGGCTTGCGCACCGACACATTGGCATCACAGCGAAATGAACCTTCTTGCATGTTGCCGTCGCAAATGCCGATCCAGGTGACGATCTTGTGCAACTCTTTGGCGTAGGCGACGGCCTCGGCGCTGGAGCGCATGTCTGGCTCGGTGACGATCTCAAGGAGCGGCGTGCCGGCCCGGTTCAGGTCAATGCCGGTCTGGCCAATGAAATCCTCGTGCAGCGACTTGCCCGCGTCTTCTTCGAGGTGGGCACGCACCAGGCGCACACTTCGCTTTTCCGCTGGCCCTGAGCCGGTCGAAGGTGCCAGATAAAACTCGACAGTGCCGCCTTGCACCACCGGAATCTCAAACTGGCTGATCTGGTAGCCCTTGGGCAGATCCGGATAAAAATAATTTTTGCGGGCAAAAATGCTGCGCGGCGCAATGTGGGAGCCAACTGCCAGTCCAAATTCGATAGCGCGCTCAACCGCACCCCGGTTCATCACCGGCAGCGTTCCCGGCAAGGCCAGATCAACGGCACAGGCCTGCGTGTTGGGTTCGGCCCCGAATGCAATGGGCGCACGGCTGAAAATTTTGGACTGGGTGGACAACTGGGCGTGGGTCTCAAAACCGATCACCACTTCGTAACCTTGCACCAGCACGGATTTAGCCTTGCCAGTGGCGATTGACTTGTCCTGGACAACAGTGTTCATGGTCAGACTCCTTGCGGTCTAGCGTTGTGCCAATCGGTGGCTTGCTGAAAACGGTGCGCCACATTGAGCAGGCGCGATTCAGTCAGGTGGTTGCCAATCAGTTGCAGTCCTACCGGCATGTGATCCGCCCCAAAACCGACCGGCAAACTCATGCCGGGCAGGCCCGCCAGCGAGGCCGGCAGGGTGAAGATGTCGGCCAGGTAGTCGGCCAGCGGGTCATTGCCGTGGCCGCCGAGCTTCCAGGCGACGGTCGGGGCCACCGGGCCGGCAATCACGTCGCAGACCTTGAAAGCGGCCTGAAAGTCGTCGGCAATCATGCGGCGGATTTTTTGCGCCTGCAAATAGTAGGCATCGTAATAGCCGTGCGACAGCACATAGGTGCCAATCATGATGCGGCGTTTCACCTCGTCGCCAAAACCCTCGGCGCGGGTTTGCCGGTACATGTCGTTCAAATCGGTGTACTGCGCTGCGCGATGGCCAAACTTGACACCGTCAAAGCGGCTCAGGTTGCTCGACGCTTCGGCCGGTGCAATGATGTAATAGACCGGAATCGACAGTTCGGTGCGCGGCAGCGAGATCGGCACCAGTTGGGCACCCAGTGCCTGGTATTGCTTGAGCGCGGCATCCACGGCAGCACGCACATCATCGGCCAGCCCTTCGCCAAAGAACTCGGCCGGGATGCCAATGCGCAAACCGTCGATGGCGTCACCCAGCTTCAAGCTGAAATCTTCAGCGGGCAGATCCAGAGAGGTCGAATCGCGGTCCGGGTCAAAGCCGCACATGGCAGAGAGCAGCAGTGCGCAGTCTTCGGCGCTGCGTGCCAGCACCCCGGCCTGGTCCAGGCTTGACGCAAACGCCACCATACCGTAGCGCGAGGCCCGGCCATAAGTCGGCTTGATGCCGGTGATGCCGCAAAACGAGGCCGGCTGACGGATCGACCCACCGGTGTCGGTGCCGGTGGCCGCTGGTGTCAGCCGCGCCGCCACTGCCGCTGCGCTGCCACCCGATGAGCCACCGGGGGTGCGCGTGTTGTCCCAGGGGTTTTTGACCGGGCCAAAGGCCGAATTCTCGTTGGCTGAACCCATCGCGAATTCATCGCAATTGAGCTTGCCCAGCGTCACCGCGCCGGCCGCCGCCAGGCGTGACACCACGGAGGCGTCAAATGGCGAGCGGTAACCGGCCAGCATCTTCGAGCCGGCGGTGGAGACAAAGTCGCGGGTGACAAAAATATCTTTGTGCGCCAGTGGCACGCCGACCAGCGCGCCTGCCGGGCCGGCCGCCAGGCGGGCATCTGCCGCGCCGGCCTGCGCCAGCGTCACGTCTTCAGACATATCCAGGAAAGCGCCCAAATCGCTGTGCGCCCGGGCGCGTGCCAGAAAATGTTGTGCGGCTTCTACGCTTGAAACCTTGCGGCTGCGCAGTTGTGTGGCGAGTTGCACCACGGTCAGATCATGCAGATCAGGTGAATATTGCGTCATGATGGAAATAGGAAAAGCGTCTGGAAGCGGTCAAGATTTACCCACAAAATTCATTAAAATGAATAGCATGCTGCGCTTGCATGACGCTGGCTACAAGCCGATTAGATATATAAATTCCGTTATAAAAAATATAGCAAAGAGCTTACTCAATGACCTTCGGCACCAGAAACAGGCCGGCTTCGACGGCTGGGGCGCTGCGCTGGTTGGCTTCACGCTGATTTGGCTCGGTTGCCAGGTCGGCGCGCAGGCGCAGCGCCATCTCTCCCGTCACATCGACCGGATGCGCCAGCGGCACCAGCCCGGCGGTGTCAACGGCCCGCATTTTTTCAACAATGCCAAAAAAATCATTGAGTTGCACGCATAGACGGGCACGTTCGTCAGGCTGAAGACCGAGCCGGGCCAAGTTAGCCAGACGGTCAATGTCGGCGGGGGTCAGGGACATGGTTTTTTCAATCGAAACAAGGTGTAACGGAAAGGTTGCGCAGTGCCATAGCAGAACTGGCGTGCTAGTGATAGGGTATTATCCCGCCTTTAGGCAGCAGCCTGAATCGGCACAGCTTATTGCCGATACCCCCACTATTTTGAACACATTACCGGGAGACATGCGGGCCGAAGCGCTTCATGTGCCCAAGAGGATTTACCCATGTTTGGAGCATTCCGTCAGTACTTTTCCACTGACCTGGCGATTGACCTTGGCACCGCCAATACCCTGATTTACGTACGCGACAAGGGCATTGTGCTCGATGAGCCGTCGGTGGTGGCAATTCGCCACGAGGGCGGCCCGCAGGGCAAAAAAACCATTCAGGCCGTCGGCAAGGAAGCCAAGGCGATGCTGGGCAAGGTGCCGGGCAATATCGAGGCCATTCGTCCGATGAAAGACGGCGTCATCGCCGACTTCACCGTCACCGAGCAAATGCTCAAGCAATTCATCAAGATGGTGCATCCGCGCTCGATTTTTCGACCCAGCCCGCGCATCATCATTTGTGTACCCTGTGGCTCAACCCAGGTTGAGCGTCGCGCGATTCGCGAATCCGCCCTGGGGGCCGGCGCCAGTGACGTCTTTTTGATTGAAGAACCGATGGCAGCGGCCATTGGCGCCGGCTTGCCGGTGTCCGAAGCCCAAGGCTCGATGGTGGTGGACATTGGCGGCGGCACCACCGAGGTGGGCGTGATTTCGCTCGGCGGCATGGTCTATAAAGGCAGCGTGCGCGTCGGTGGCGACCGCTTTGACGAGGCCATCATCAACTACATCCGGCGCAACTACGGCATGCTGATTGGCGAGCCGACGGCCGAGGCCATCAAGAAAAACATCGGCTCGGCCTTTCCGGGCAGCGAGGTGCGCGAGATGGAGGTGCGCGGGCGCAACCTTTCCGAGGGCGTGCCGCGCAGCTTCACCATTTCCAGCAACGAAATTCTGGAGGCACTCACCGACCCGATCAACAACATTGTCTCGGCGGTCAAAAATGCCCTGGAGCAAACCCCCCCAGAACTTGGCGCCGACATTGCCGACCGCGGCATGATGCTGACCGGTGGTGGCGCCCTGCTGCGCGATCTGGACCGCCTGCTGGCCGAAGAAAGTGGCTTGCCGGTGCTGGTAGCCGAAGATCCACTGACCTGTGTGGTGCGCGGCTGCGGCATGGCGCTGGAACAAATGGAACGCCTGGGCTCCATTTTTACCCGCGAATAAGCATCGGTGTCAGCGATGCCGCTGGGTACGCTCGACGGTACACCCCCGCCATTTTTTCGGCAGGGTCCCTCGGCACTGTCGAAACTGGTTGTTTTCAGCCTGCTGGCGCTGCTGCTGGCAGTCGCGGACCTGCGCTTTCGCATCGTTCAGCCGCTGCGGGCAACGATTGCGACGGTACTGTACCCGTTGCAATGGGCACTGCTGCAACCAGTGCGGCTGGTGCAATCAAGTGGTCATTATTTTGAGTCCCTGGCCGACTCCCAGGCACGGGAGGCGGCCGCGCAATACCAGCTCGGCCTGCAGTCCCAGCGCGCCTTGCAGGTGGAGCAATTGGCTCTTGAAAACGTCCGGCTGCGCCGGCTGCTGGAGATGCGCGAACGTCTCAATACCCCGGCCCTGGCGGCCCAGGTGCTGTACGATGCCGCCGACCCTTACACCCGGAAAGTGGTCATTGACAAGGGAGCGGTGGCGGCGGTGCAAGCGGGCGCACCGGTGATCGACGAGACCGGCATTCTGGGGCAAGTCACCCGGGTCTATCCGCTGGTCAGCGAAGTGACCCTGATTACCGACCGAAACCAGGCGATTCCGGTGCTCAATGTGCGCACCGGGGTGCGCGGTCTGGCCTTTGGCGACCCGGCCGCGCGCAGCGGCTTGCTCGAGCTCAGGTTTATGGATGCCAACGTGGATATCCAGACCGGTGACCTGCTGACCACCAGCGGTGTCGATGGTGTCTATCCACCCGGATTGCCGGTGGCCCGGGTGGCCGCCATTGAGCGCCGTGCCGACTCGGCCTTTGCCCGCCTCAGTTGCACGCCGGTGGCGCGCGTCAACGGCAGCTTGCATGTGCTGGTGTTGCAGCCGATGGCGGACCAAGTCGCGAGTCGGCCACAAGACAGCGCTTCGGAACCACGCCGGGGAGGCTCGCGATGATCATGCCACGCGGGCAGCAACTGCTGCTGCCAGCCAGGCCGCTGTTCATCTGGGGCAGCCTGCTGGCTGCCCTGAGCCTGGACATGCTGCAGAACATGGGGCTGTGGGGGCGTGCCGCCTGGTGGCCTGAAACCCTGATGCTGGTGCTGGTGTTCTGGACCATTCACCAGCCACAGCGGGTCGGGGTCGGTGCCGCCTTCATGCTGGGCCTGGTGATGGACGTGCATCAAAGCGCGCTGCTGGGCCAGCATGCACTGGCCTATACCGTGGTGAGTTTTCTGGCGATCGGCATCCACCGGCGCCTGCTCTGGTTCAGTGTTCCGAGCCAGGCGGCACAGGTGTTGCCGCTGTTTGCGGCGGCACACACGCTGGCGCTGCTGGTGCGGCTGGCCGCCGGTGATGATTTTCCGGGCTGGTCGATTTTTCTGGCCCCGCTGATCGAGGCCCTGCTGTGGCCGCTGGTCAGCGTACTGCTGCTGCTGCCGCAGCGCCAGGCACCCAACCCGGATGCCAACCGCCCGCTCTGACGCTCAATGACCGCCATTCGCAATGTTCAGGCTGAACTGTCGCGCTTTCGCCTGCGCGTGCTGGTGGCCAGCTTGGTAGTGCTGACGTGTTTTGGCCTGGTGGCCACCCGGCTGACGTACCTGCAGGTGGTGCGTCATGAGGATTTGCGCGCCCAGGCTGAAAACAACCGCACCGCCATTGTGCCGATTGTGCCCAACCGGGGCTTGATCCTGGACCGCAACGGCATCGTGCTGGCCACCAATTACTCGGCTTACACCCTTGAGGTCACGCCGTCCAGGGTTGCCAACCTGGAGCAGACCATTAACCAACTGGCCCAGGTGCTGGAGATCACCACGCGGGACCGGCGGCACTTCAAAAAGCTGCGCGAAGAAGCCAAGAATTTTGAATCGCTGCCGCTGCGCAGCCGTCTCAGCGACACCGAAGTGGCCCGCTTTGCCGCCCAGCGCTATCGTTTTCCCGGTGTTGACATCAAGGCCCGGCTGTTTCGCAATTACCCCTTCGCCGAACTGGCCAGCCATGTGGTGGGCTATATCGGGCGCATCAATGCCGCCGAAAAAGAAGCCATCGAAGAGTCCGAGGATCCGGCCAACTACCGTGGCACCGACTACATCGGCAAGCTCGGCATTGAACAGAGTTTCGAGACGCAATTGCACGGCATCACCGGTGTTGACGCCATGGAGACCTCGGCTGGCGGGCGCGCCACCCGGCGCCTGGCCAGCCAGCCCTCCACCCCTGGCAACACGGTCAAGCTGTCGATCGACATCAAGCTGCAAAAACTGATTGAAGACATGTATGGCGAACGCCGTGGTGCCCTGGTGGCGCTCGACCCCAAGTCGGGCGAAGTGCTGGCGTTTGTCAGCAAGCCGACCTTCGATCCCAATCTGTTTGTCGATGGCATTGACCAGGAAAACTGGCAACTGCTCAACGGCTCGATCGACAAGCCGCTGCTCAACCGCGCCCTGCGCGGCACTTACCCGCCCGGTTCGACTTTCAAGCCGTTCATGGCGCTGGCCGCCTTGCATACCGGCACCCGCTCGGCCGGCACGCTGATCAACGACCCGGGCTATTACATGTTTGCCGGTCACCGCTTTGGCAGCCCGGAAAACGAGCGCGGCGGCATCATGGACATGCGCCGCGCGATTGTCGAATCCAGCAACGCCTATTTTTACTCGCTGGCCAATGAACTCGGCGTCGATACCATGCACGACTTCATGAAACCGCTGGGCTTTGGCCAGATTACCGGCATCGACATCTACGGCGAGGTGCGCGGCGTGCTGCCAAGCCAGGCCTGGAAACGCGGCTATTTCAAGCGCCCCGAACAGCAAAAATGGTATGCCGGTGAAACCATTTCACTCGGCATCGGGCAGGGCTACAACAGTTTTACCATGCTGCAACTGGCGCAGGCGACCGCCATTGTGGCCAACAATGGCATCAAGCACACGCCCCACCTGGTGATTGCCACGCAAGATGCCAGCACCCGCGTCAGTGTTCCGGTGGCAGCACAGCCGGCACAAAGCCTGGGCTACAAGCTAGCGCATGTGGAATTCATCCGCCAGGCGATGGTGGGCGTGACGCAGGGCGGCACCTCGTCGCGAGTCTTTGCCGGTGCCGGCTACATCAGTGGCGGCAAAACCGGTACGGCGCAAGCCGTGTCGCTGAGCAAAAGCGAAAAATACGTCGCCTCCCGCATGGAAGAGCGGCATCGCGACCATTCGCTCTACATTGCTTTTGCACCCGCCGACGACCCCAAAATTGCGCTTGCCGTGATTGTCGAAAACGCCGGTTTCGGTTCCGCCTCGGCGGCACCGATCGCGCGGCGCGCCTTTGACTACTGGTTGCTGGGCCAATACCCCAACGACGACGACTTGCAGGCAGTCAGCAAAGGCCTGGCCGGCCCGCCGATTGGCAAACCCCGATTGGCGACCGATGTGAATTGGCCGGTGGTTGCCGCCTCGGCAGCCGCCGCAGCCACCTCGGCCGCCGCATCGGCCGCTTCAGCAGCGTCCGCAATGGTCCGGGCTGCGCCAGCCGCCCAGCACGGCAGCATCCCGGCCAGCGCACGCCGGCTGAGGTGATTCGGTCCAACCGTTCGGCCTGAGCTTGTCGAAGGCCTGCAAACATTGACAATTGCGCATCGACCAAGCTCACCGCGAACGGTAGCGCTTTTAACGGAACGAACTGCTAGCGAACAAACGCGTCGGCGCCGGTTTTCAGAATCAGCGCGCTGACCACCAGCAAAAAAACACCGCGCACAAAACCGGCACCGTGCCGCAGCGCCATGCGGGTTCCCAGAAAACTGCCCAGCACGTTGGCCAGCGCCATGATCAGCACAAAATGCCACCAGATGTGCCCCTTGGCAATGAACAGGCTCAGCGCCGCCACATTGGTGGCGGTGTTGACCCATTTGGCCGCAGCAGATGCATGCAAAAAATCATAGCCCAGCAGGCGGACAAATAAAAACACCAGAAAACTGCCGGCGCCGGGTCCAAAAAAGCCATCATAAAAGCCGATGACCAGGCCAATGCCGGCGGCGATCCACTGCTCTTGCAAGCCGGCAAAGCGCGGCGCGTGCTGGCGACCCAGCTCTTTCTTGAAAAATGTATAAATCAGCACCAGCAGCAGCACCAGCGGCAGCAGCTTGCGCAAAAAGTCGGGCGACACCCGCGTCACCAGCCAGGCTCCTGTCAACGATGCCAGCAAACCTGCCAGCACCGCCGGCCACAGCGCCGGCCAGCGCAGCGCCACCCGATGGCTGTACTGCCAGGTGGCAAACGCCGTACCCCACACCGAGGCCGCCTTGTTGGTGCCAAACAAGGTGGCCGGATGCGCCGCAGGAAAAGTGGCAAACAGGGCCGGCACCAGAATCAGGCCGCCGCCACCGACGATCGAATCGACAAAGCCGGCAAACAGGCTGGCAACTGAGACAACAACAAAATCCATGCCGCCATTGTCGCACCCGGCATCTGCCCTGAATGCTGCATATTTAATAGCTAGCTACGCTTGCTGGACAAGGGCTGGAGCCGTATTTATTATAAAAACCGGGGAACCGGGCTGGCCCCTGTCAGGCCGACTCAGTAGTTTCTCGGCACGCCCGCCCAAGGCCGCTCGGCAGCACCTTGCCGGGTCAGGGCAATCAGGCGGTCAAGGTTGTGATTGATCTTGACATCTCGATGCGGCACGCTCGCCACAATGCGGAACTCGGCCAGACTGGTGTCGCGCAAAATCGGCTCGCCGGTTGCCATGCCCTGGCGGTTGATCAGCACTGCCACCTTGGGCATGGTGGTGTTCTGGCCACGCTTGATCACCACCGCAATCTCGTTGCTGGCCAGCCTGACATAGGTACCGGGCGAATAAATGCCGACCGCCTTGATGATGGCCGCACCGGCCTCGTCGATTTGGCGGTTTTCGTCAAAGTAGCAAGACTGCATGGCGGCGCTGGGTGTCTGCGGTGGACGCGAGGCCCGCGGCGACAGCCGTGCCGCAAACATGTCGGCACGCTGAATCAGCCGGGCAATGCGCTGACCCTCCGTGCGGCCAGCCAGCGGCCCAGGGCCGTTGCTGCGGTGATTGAGCACCGCCTGCAGCCACAGCTCGCTAGACACCCCGAGTTGCTGCAGCAGGTCAACCGATTGGGCGGCATGGCTTTCAATGCGGCTGACCTGGGCCGGCGTCGGCGGGGTTTTTTGCACCACCAGCCGGTCTTGCAAGCCCGTCATGCCGATGTTCATGGTGAGCGCGGCACTGCCCATCGCGGCGATGTGGGACGTCTCCCACTTCAGTACATCGCGCGCCGCCAGGCTGCATATCACAAACACCAGCATCGCGTGGGTGGCGCTGTAGCGCAGTGTTTCGCTGCCGGCCAGATGAATCACCGCAAACAGGGTGCCGTCCGGGTTGTGCAACAGGTGCCGTTCCAGTTCGTTTTGCAGCCGCTCAAGCCGGGGCAAAAAAGTGTCATTCTGGGCATCCGACAGCAACACATGGACCTGCGACTGCAAATCCAGCCAGTCAGGTTCGGCGCTGACTTCAGCGACTGCGCTCTTTTTTTTGTCATAAGGCGAAATCTGCACCTCGGCAATTTCCCCCAGATCCCGGTCTTGCAACACCAGCTTGTTCAAACGGTTGACATAGCCCCGGCGAAAGTTGTCAGACTCGTCCGAATCGATATAAATCAGGCTGCGCCGCCCCACCATCGCTTCAAGGTCTTGCCGGCTTTGCACCATGAAACCCTGGCTGGCGAGCAAGATGCCATTGTTGTCACGCAAGGCACAGGGCAGCGGATGGCCAATGATGATGGTATCGATGTTGACTGGAACTAGGTTCATAGTGGAGGTGGATTATGCCTAGCCGCCTCGCCGATCGGCGCTTGGCCAGCCAGCATAACCGGCTGGTTCGACCTGATAGCATGCAATACATGTCTGAATCCGCTTCTTTTTTGGCTTTTGCCGACCACTCGGGCAGCGCCGACCTGATGGACAAGTTGTGCCATCGGGCCGATTTGCTGCCCCGGCTGGCGCAATTGCCGCGCCCGCTGGTGTTCACCAATGGCGTGTTCGATGTGCTGCACCGGGGCCATGTGATGTACCTGGAGCAGGCGCGCGCCTTGGGGGCGAGCCTGCTGGTGGCACTCAACACCGATGCATCGGCGCGGCGGCTGGGCAAGGGGCCAGATCGCCCGCTCAATAACGCGCTGGATCGCGCCTGCGTCATGGCGGCGCTGGCCAGCAGCACGCTGGTGACCTGGTTTGACGACGATACGCCGCTGGAGTTGATCGCCCTGGTGCGGCCCGACATCCTGGTCAAGGGCGGCGACTATGACATGCGCCTGCTGGCCGAAACCGCCCTGGTGCAGTCCTGGGGCGGGCGGGCACTGGCCTTGCCCTTTGTCACCGGTTACTCCACCACGGCACTCGTCAGCAAAATCCGGAATTCTTCATGAAATAGGCCTCCAGCCCTTATCCCATAAGCGCTGGCAGCTATAAATAAAAAAGTGATTTGAGCCGTTGTCAGACGCTCGGCGGGGGTGTGTCCGACGGCTGGATTTTGCACTCCCCCCGCCAGGGGCCAAGGTGTGGGCCGAAATGACGGGTAGCAGGCGGTTACAAATCTGTCGGGGACAAAAACTTAACCGAGGATAATACGGCGGTTTGTTGATCGCCAAATTTCCGGTCGATCAATCATTGCCTCCCATGGATCCCAAAGGTCAAGAATGTCAAATGATCAAAGCGTTGCTGCCGCCCCTGAAACAAGCGAATTGACGCCCCAAATTGTCGCGATCGGTGCCTCTGCCGGTGGCCTTGAAGCGCTGGAAAAGCTGTTTGCCGGGCTGTCGAGCCGCTCCGGTGCCACTTTTGTCGTGATTCAGCATTTGTCGCCGGATCACAAAAGCATGATGGCCAACCTGCTGGCGCGCCACACCGCCATGCCGGTGGTGATGGTCGAGCAAGACATGCAGGTCGAGCCCAACCGGGTTTATCTGATTCCACCTGGCTCGATCATGCACATGGGCGCGGGCAAACTGACGCTGACCCCGAAAAACCCGCGCACCCTCACCCTGCCGATTGATGTCTTCTTCAAATCGATGGCCGAGCACTATGGTGCCCGTTCGGTCGGTGTGGTGCTGTCGGGCACCGGCTCGGACGGCACCCGGGGTGCCGCCGCGATCAATGACTCAGGCGGTTTTCTGATAGCCCAAGAGCCTGAAGATGCCAAGTTTGACGGCATGCCGCGCAGTGTCATCGCCACCGGTCTGGTCGATGCCATTTTGCCGGTCGATCAAATTGGCGCACGGCTGCTGGCGCACATCAACAACCAGTCGATCGTCAAGGCCGCCGTCACACTCGATGTGGCGGCCCACCCGCTGCGCGCCACCAGCCCGGAGGCAGCACTCAGCGGCATCATGCATCTGCTGCTGCAGGTCGGCGGCATTGACTTTCAGGAGTACAAGACCGGCACCGTGATGCGGCGCATCGAACGGCGCATGAATGTGCGCCAGGTCACCACCCTGGAGAGCTACCTCGAACTGCTCAACAACGACCGCAACGAGGTGCTGACGCTGCGCCGCGAATTGCTGATTCCGGTGACCAGCTTTTTTCGCGATGCCGAGGCCTTCGAGATTTTGTCGCGCCAGATCATCGAGCCGCTGGTCGCCAAAAAGCAGGCCGGTGAATCAATCCGGGTCTGGCAGGCGGCGGTCTCGACCGGCGAAGAAGCCTATTCGGTGGCGATGCTGTTTCTGGAGGCGTTTGACCAACTCAAGCATTGGCCCACACTGAAAATATTTGCCACCGATGTCGAGCAGCAAAACATTGAAACGGCCGGTGCTGGCACCTACCCCGAGTCGATTGCGGCCGAAGTGTCGGCGCAGCAGCTTGAGCGCTTTTTTGTCAAAAAGGGCAATACCTTTGTGGTCAAGAACGAGTTGCGCCAGTGCATCGTGTTTGCTCGCCACAACCTGTTGACCGATCCGCCATTTACCCGAATGGACATGGTGACCTGCCGCAACGCCTTGATTTACTTTCGTCCTGCGGCCCAGGAGCGCGCCCTGAAACGGCTGCAATACGCCTTGCTGCCGGGCGCGCACCTGTTTTTGGGGTCGAGCGAATCGCTCGGCGATCTGCAAAAAGACTTCACCACCATCAGCGCCCGCCACAAAATCTGGGAAATGATCCGCCCGCTGAGTTTTCCGCTCGAAGTCTCCAAAGGCACCGGTTATGGCTACCCGGGCCTGGTCCTGTCAAGCAGCCAGCGGCTGCGCCAGGGCCGCATCAAGCCGACCATGGTGGAGCAGGGCTTTTCCACCCTGATCAAGGCTTTTGCGCCACCGGCGGCGATTTTGGTCAATGGCCGCCACGAACTGGTGCATTCCTACGGCGAAGTCAACCGATTTTTGCAACTGCGCGAGGGCCATGCCAGCCTGGACATGAACCGCATCCTGCCCGAGCCGCTGGTGCCGGTGGCGGTGGCGCTGGTGTTCAAGGCCGGCCGCGAAGGTGCCAGCGTGGTGTCAGACCGGCTCAAATTCACCACCCCCGAGGGCGACACCGAGCATCTGCGCCTGTCGGCCTGGCCGGTCGATGAGTCCGAAGGTGACCGCCTCACCTTGCTGGCGTTTGAGCAGTTGCATGCGTCGGCGCCGGCCACTGAAGCGCTGACCACCATCGACCTCAACTCGGAAACCGCCGAGCGCATGGAAGTGCTGGAGCGCGAACTGACCGCCACCCGCGAGAGCCTGCAGGCCACCGTCGAAGAGCTGGAAACCTCCAACGAAGAGCTGCAATCGACCAACGAAGAGCTGATGTCGTCCAACGAAGAGCTGCAAAGCTCGAACGAGGAACTGCAGTCGGTCAACGAAGAACTCAACACCGTCAATGCCGAATACCAGGAAAAAATCGACATTCTCAATCGCCTCAACGCCGACCTTGACAACATGGCGCAAGCGGTGGCGGCAGGCACCGTGTTCGTTGATGAAGCCCTGAACCTGACGCGCTTTTCGCCCGATGCCACCCACATCTTCAAGTTGCGCGACTCTGACATTGGCCGTCCGCTTGATGATCTGGCCCATACCCTGCTGTACCCCGAGCTGATTGCCGACCTGGCCCGAACCCTGAAAACCGAAGCCAAGGTTGAAAAGGAAATCCGCGGCATCAACGGCCTGCATTATTTTGTCCGCATGTTGCCCTACCGGGTGCCGTCATCGTCCAACCGGGGCGCAGTGATCACGTTCATGGATGTCACGGCGCTGCATGAGGTCACCCGGCTGCAGTCGATCATTGATGCGCTCGCCGAGCACATCGCGGTGCTCAACAGCAGCGGCGTCATCACCCTGATCAATGCCGCCTGGCGACGTTTTGCCACCGACAACGGCGACCCCAATCTGGTGCATTCCGGCCCGGGTGTCAACTACCTGGAAGTTTGCCGGGATCTGCATGAGCCGCCCGACCCCTCGGCCAGCGCCGCCCAGCGTGGCGTGCGCGAGGTGCTTGAAGGACGCAGCCGGCATTTCACACTCGAATACCCCTGCCATTCGCCTTCCGAGAACCGCTGGTTTGTGATGCACGTTTCCACCGTCGGTGGCGAGCAGCCTGGTGCGGTCGTCAGCCACGTCAACATCACGCAATGGCGTCAACAAAGCTTACTGGGCCAATCATGAGCGATTTACCGAACCACCGATCAACAGCCCAGAAGACCGAACGTCTGGCGATGCTCAAGCGCCGGGCCGAGGCCATCCTGAAGCAGCACGAAGGCGAGTCCATCGACACCCAGGCGAGCCCGATCGAAACCGCCAAGCTGCTGGAAGACTTGCGCACCTACCAGGTGGAGCTGGAACTGCAAAACGATGAATTGCGGGCCTCCCAGCAGGATGCCGACTTGCTGCGCCGGCGCTACCAGTCGCTGTTTGAACACATGCCCTTGCCGGCGCTGGTGGTGGACAGCCATGGCACCATCGACGACTGCAACGAGCGCGCCAGTGTCATTTTGAGCGGAGCCAGTCATTTGACCGGCCCCGACAACCGTTTCTGGAATGCGGTTCACAAAGGCGACCGCGCCCGGCTGCATGCGGCCTTGCGCGATGTGCGCTCGGGCGAATCAATGCTGTTGCCGCAGTTGCTGATCGCCCGGGCCGATAGCCGCAGCCCGATCTATGACGTGCATCTGATTGGCCTGTCGATGGACTACAAGCTGGACCGGCGGGTGCTGCTGCTGCTGGTTGACCGGACCTCCGAGGTGGCGCGTGCCGCTGACCAGCGGTTTTTCTCGTTGCTGCTCGATGCCAGCGACAGTCTGATCTACGCGGCCGACCGGCAAGGCAAGATGCTGCTGGCCAATCAGACCCTGCTGCATTTTCTGGGCCGTGAGCGCGACGATGTTCACGGCCACAACCGGGTTGACTTTCTGCCCCTGCGCGATGCCATTGTGCAGTCGGAAACCGACCAGCAGGTATTGCAAAGCGGCCAGGCGATCACGCTGGAAGAAAAAATTTACGGCCGGTCGGAAGGTGCGGTTGATTTTCTGACCCGCAAATTTCCGTTGCGCGATTTGGACGGCCAGATTTACGGGGTCGGCGGCATTTCGACCGACATCAGCATCTTCAAGAGCCAGCAGCAGCAGAACTTGCTGAGCGAAACTGTGTTCATGGCAGCGCAAGAGGCCATCATCATCACCGATACCGATGCCCGCATTGTGCGGGTCAACCCGGCCTTTACCCGGCAGTCCGGTTTTTCGTCGGACGTGGTGCTGGGGCGCAACCCGCGCCTGCTCAAGTCGGGGCGCCATGATGCCGACTTTTACAAGACCATGTGGCTGGCGTTGAAGAGCCTGGGAACCTGGTCTGGCGAGATCTGCAACCGCCGTACCGACGGCACCGAATATGTGGTGCTCACCAATATCAATGCGGTGCGTGAATCCAATGGCCAGGTGCTTTACTATTTTGCCGTACAGACCGATGTCACGCTGCTGCACCAAACCCAGTTGCGGCTGGCCCATCAGGCCTCTTTTGATGCCTTGACCGACCTGCCCAATCGCTCGCTGTTCAATGACCGGGCAACGCAGTTGGCAGCCAGTGCCAAGCGCCACGGCCAGTCGTTTGCCCTGCTGTTTGTCGATCTGGACCGTTTCAAGGAGGTCAACGACACGCTGGGTCACCAGATTGGCGATGCACTGCTGCGCGGCGTTGCCCGGCGGCTGCAAGAGGGGGTGCGGCTTGAGGACACGGTAGCGCGCGTGGGCGGTGACGAGTTCGCCGTGCTGTTGCCCGGCACCGATCGTGCCGGAGCACAGTTGGTGGCGGGCAACTTGCTTAACCGGCTGCGTGAACCGATGTCCCTCGACGAGGCGCAAAATTACCGCCCAATGGCCAGCATCGGTCTGGCCCTGTTTCCGGAAGATGGCGAGGCGCCGGACCTGCTGCTGCGCAATGCCGACCTGGCCATGTACGGCGCCAAGGTCAGCGGGCGCAATCGTCTGGCCTGTTACACGCCGCAAATGAGCCAGACCAACCACCGCGCTTTTTCCATCCAGACCGAACTGGCCGAGGCCATTGCTCGGCAGCAACTGCGTGTTTACTATCAGCCCAAGTGCCTTCTGAGCACCAGCGAACTGGTCGGGGCTGAAGCCCTGGTGCGCTGGGAGCGTCCCGGTTACGGGCTGGTGCTGCCGGGTGAATTCATTCGCATTGCCGAAAAATCCGGTTTGCTGACCCTGCTTGACCAATGGGTCATGGACGATGCCTTGCGCCAACTGGGTGGCTGGTTGCGCAACGGCAAATGGCGCGCCGGCTGGCGGCTGGCGGTGAACCAGAACGTAGCTGATTTGCAGCGCCCGGACATGGCGAAGCACTTGCAACAATTGCTGCAAACCCACCAGGTGCCGGCGCAAGCCCTGGAGCTTGAAATCACCGAAGATGCGCTGCTGCAACAAACCCCGGCGCAACTGGCTTGCCTGGGCGAGTTGCGCGAGATGGGGGTTTCGCTGGCGATTGACGACTTTGGCACCGGTTACTCCAGCCTGGCCTACCTGCGCCAACTGCCGATTTCGGTGATCAAGATTGATCAGAGTTTTATCGGCACCATGCTGCAAAACAGCAATGATGCGGTGCTGGTGCATGCCATCATCGACCTCGGCCATAACCTGGGCCGCACCCTGGTGGCAGAGGGTATCGAGCAGCCGGAACAATCGACGCATCTGCAAGAGTTGGGCTGCGAGTTGGGTCAGGGCTACTTGTTTGGCCGACCGGTCAGCGCCGAAGCGTTTGAAAAGCGCTGGCTGGATTGATGCACAGCCACAAAGAAACCTTCTGAGCTACGCCCGAAGGCGGTGTTTTTTCTGCCAATCAGACAAATTCTGCACAGCTTTATCCATTGCGAAAACAGGCTTTCAGGCGGTCTGCCCCGGGCCTGAAACAAAAAAGCCAGACCCGGCATGACCGGATCTGGCTTGGCTGAACAGCAATCAACCTGTTGGCGTTGTCACATGCCCATCAAGGGATGAAGGGAAAAAAAAGCTATTTTTTGGCCTGCCTGGCCCTGGCATCGGCAATTTCAGCCTTGACCTGATCTGCATCCGGTGATCCGGCGGGCAGCACCTTGAGCACGCTTTCCCAGTGGCCGATGGCCCGAGCGTAATCGGCAGCCCGGTAGGCGGCCTGGCCCGCCATCATCAGTGCCATTGGGTGCTGTGGGTTGATGGCGAGTGCCTTGGTGATCAGGGTCATTGGCATTCCCTTGAAATCGCCCTTGGCACGGCTGGCCAGCAGGTCGGCGTACTGGGTCATCAGGTCGGGGTCGGTATCCTGCAATTTGCCGGTTTTGGCATAGGCCTGCACGGCTTCGTCGGTGCGGCCCTGCACCTTGTAGGCGCGCGCCAACTGTGCCCAGCCTGTCACATTGTCGGGCTGGTCTTTCAGGCGAGCGGCCAGCCGCTCCACCATCTGGTTGATCATCTCGGGTGTCATGCCCTGGGCGGCAGCTTCGGACACTGGCGGCAGCTTGCCGGTTGCTCCGGCTGCCGCACTGAGCCTGGCGGGTGCTGGCAGTAGGGCAGTCTGGGGTGCGGTCATGCCGGCTTTGGCGCGGGCCTCGGCAATGTCGGTTTCTATTTGTTGCGCATCGGAGGAGCCGGGTTCCAGCAGCGGCAGCAACTTTTGCCACTGGGCAATGGCCTGCGGGTAATCAGCGCGGCGATAGGCGGCAACACCGGTCATCATCAAGCCCATCGGGTGTTGCGGATTGATTGCCAGGGCCTGGTTGACCAGCGCCATTGGCCGGCCTTCCAGATCGCCGCTGGCCAGCATTGCCAGCACATCGGCATAGTCCACGAGCAAATCAGGCTCGGTGTTGAGCAGCGCACCGGTTTTCTCAAACGCTTGGCCGGCCTCGTTGAACCGGCCCATGACCTTGTAAGACCGCGCCAGCATGGCCCAGCCCTTTGGATTGTCCGGATTGGCCTTCAAACGTTCTGCCAGCGTGTCAACCATTTGCCTGATTTGCTGGTCATTGACCAAGGCGGTCGCGACAGGGTTGATGGCGGCGGGTGTGCCCAACTGAAGATACAGTCCCAGCGCCAGCAGCGGGGTGGACAAGCCAATCAGCACAGCGGTGCGTTTGGCCGACCAGAAATACGACTGGTGCGGCGTAATCGGTGCGTCAAAGCTCTCGGTGTCATCGAGCAACCTGAGCTGCAGTTCGTCGCGGCTGGCTTCAAAGTCTTGCAAGCTGATGGCGCCGCGCTGCAGATCTGCTTGCAGCGCCAGCAATTGATCACGGTGAATGGCCGCATTCAGGCGTTCGCTTGAAACGCCGCCGGCGGATGTGGTGGAACGCAATAGCGGGTACACCAGCCAGGCCACGACCAGCAGCGTCAGTACCGCTGCAATACCAATAAACAGGTTCATTTTTGGGAATCAGTCTCGTCAAGAAGGGCCTGCGCCCTGGCGCGCTGCAAGTCATCGAGTACTGGCAGGTCTTTTTGTTGCTGGTTGCGCTGCACGATGCGGATCAAGATCCAGATGGCTCCGAGCAGCAGCAGCAAGGGGCCAAACCACAACAGCCAGGTGCTGGGTTTGACGGGTGGCCGGTACAGCACAAAGTCACCATAGCGGCTGACCAGAAATTCCTTGATCTCGGCATCGGTCTTGCCGGACTTGATCAGGCTGCGGACTTCACGGCGCAAGTCCATCGCCAGGTCGGCGCGTGAACCCGCCAGTGATTCGTTTTGACAAACCAGGCAACGCAGTTCTTCGGCAATGATGACCAGCCGTTGTTCAACCACCGGGTCTTCGGCCAAGGGAGTGGCTTCGTTGGCATGTGCGGCGATTAAGCATAGCAGCGCCAGAAAGAGGGCCAGCCAGGTTTTCATTTTTGCAGCTCCCGCACCAGCGGCAGCAATTTGCCCTGGATGGCTTCTTCGGTAAAAGGGCCAATTTGCTTGTAGCGAATGATGCCCGCCTTGTCGATCAAAAAGCTCTCGGGCACACCATAGACGCCAAAGTCAATGCCGATGCGGCCATCTTTGTCGGTAACCGACACGTCGTAGGGGTTGCCGTATCGGCTTAACCATTGGAGACCATCGGCGTCCTTGTCTTTGTAATCGAGACCGATGATGGGCAACAGTCTGGCTTTGGAAAGTGCTACCAGCAGCGGGTGCTCCTGACGGCAGGCGACACACCAGGAAGCCCAGGTATTGAGCAACCAGACCTTGCCCAGCATATCCTGGTTAGAGAACTGCAGGCCATTGCCATCCAGTACCGGTGCGGTAAAGGTCGGTGCTGGCTTGCCAATCAGCGGGGAGGGGATTTCATGCGGATCGCGGGTCAGCCCGATCGCCAGGAAAATGACCAGGACAACAAAGACCAATAAGGGAATCAGTGTTTTTTTCATGCCGGAATTGTTTTGCCTTTGAGCTTTGGCCGCTTGCCGGCGACATGAACCGCCGTGTTGCCGACAGGGCTGGGTTCGGTGCGTGCGGCCAGTTTCTTGCGATAACGCCGGTCCAGCGCCGCCATGCCGCCACCCAGGGCCATGATCAGGCAGCCGACCCAGATCCAGCTCACAAAAGGCTTGTGATAGACCCGCATGGCCCAGGCAGCGTTGGGGCCATCGTCGAGTTTTTCACCCAAAGAGACATACACATCGCGGGTCAGACCACTGTCTATCGCCGCCTCGGTCATCGGCATGCTGGAAGAAAAATAGCTCCGTTTTTCCGGGTGCAGGGTTTTCAGCAGTTTGTCGCCGCGCAGCAGCTCGACGCTGCCGACATCGGCGGTGTAATTGGGTCCGCGCCGCTCGCTGATCCCCGTCAGTCGAAAGGTGTAGCCACCGACCGACACGGTGTCGCCCAAAGCCATGCGAACGTCTTTTTCGGTCTCGTGGCCTTTGACCATGGTGATGCCAATGACACACACGGCAATGCCGATGTGGGCCACATGCATGCCCCAAAAAGACAGCGGCGTGGTCTGGCCCGGACTACGGTTCCTGACATGCCGGTAAATCTGCAGCGCAGAGGCCAGCATGATCCAGACCGACAAGCTCAGGCCAACCGCCACCAAGGCTGACCACGGCCCGGCCAGCAGGGGCAGGCCAGCACCCAGCAGCACCGAGGCAATGGCCACCGGGCGCAGTTTTTTCATCAGCTCGGCGATGCTGTCGTTCTTCCAGCGGGCATAAGAGCCGATCACCATGAACAGCAACACCGGCACCATGATCGGCGCAAACACCGCATTGAAGTAGGGCGGGCCGACCGACAGCTTGCCAAGGTTCAGGGCATCCACAATCAGCGGATACAGGGTGCCCAGCAACACGCTGGCCGCCGCTGTGGTCAGCAGCACATTGTTGACCAGCAAAAAGGTCTCACGTGAAACCAGCGCAAAGTTGCCGCCGACGCGCACCTTGCTGGCGCGCAAGGCAAACAGCAGCAAAGAGCCACCGACCACCACCGCCAAAAACAGCAGAATGAACACACCACGTTTGGGGTCGGTGGCAAAGGCATGAACCGAGGTCAGCACGCCGGAGCGCACCAGAAAAGTGCCCAGCAGGCTCAATGAAAACGAGGTGATGGCCAGAATAATGGTCCAGTTTCTGAACAGGCCGCGCTTTTCAGTCACGGCCAGCGAATGGATCAGCGCGGTGCTGACCAGCCAGGGCAGGAATGACGCATTTTCGACCGGATCCCAAAACCACCAGCCGCCCCAGCCCAGCTCGTAATAGGCCCACCAGGAACCCAGCGCAATGCCAACGGTCAGAAAAATCCAGGCCGCAGTGGCCCACGGGCGTGACCAGCGTGCCCAGGCCGCATCCAGCCGGCCATTGAGCAAGGCGGCAATGGCAAAGGCAAACGGGATCGCCATGCCGACATAACCCATGTACAGCAGCGGCGGGTGAAACACCAGACCCGGGTCTTGCAGCAAGGGGTTGAGATCACGACCGTCTTGCGGAACATCGCTCAGGCGCAGAAACGGGTTGGAAGTGATCAGCATGAACAGCAGAAAACCAACTCCGACCAGCCCCAACACACCCAGCACCCGCGACACCATGACATCGGGCAACTGGCGCGAGAAAATCGACACCGCCAGCATCCAGGTGCTGAGCATCAGCATCCAGAGCAACAGCGAGCCTTCATGCCCGCCCCAGACACCGGCAATGCGGTACATATCCGGCAATTTGGAATTGGAATGCTGGCTCACATACAGCACTGAAAAGTCGTTGGTGAAAAAAGCGTAGGTCAGACAGCCAAACGAAAAGGCCGTCAGCAACCATAAAACCTGTGCTCCGGGCCGGGCAAAGGCCATCCAGTCAGCCCGGTTTTGCTGGCCGCCCACTGTGGCGATCAGGCCCAGACTCAAGGACACCAGCAAGGCGAGGATCAGGGCGAAATGGCCAAGTTCAGGAATCATGGGGCAGCTCCTTATTTCAGGGTTTTGATGGTGTTTTGGGCTTGATCAACCGCATGCTTGGCTTCTGGCGGCATGTAGTTTTCATCGTGTTTGGCCAGCACTTCGGTGGCGGTGAAATGCCCGCTGTCATCGAGTTTGCCTTGTGCGACGACACCTTTTCCTTCCTTGAACAGGTCAGGCAGGATGCCGGTGTAAGACACCCGGACCTCTTTGGCGGTATCGGTCACGACAAAATTGACGGTCAGGTTGTCACGCTTGACGCTGCCTTCTTTGACCAGTCCACCGACCCGGAACATGCGGTTTTTCGGTGCTTCACCCGATTCAATCTGGCTCGGCGAGAAGAAAAATACCAGGTTGCTCTCAAAAGCATTCAAAACAAAATAAGCGGCGAGGCCAATGGCGGCCAGTCCGCCGCCAATGATGGCGGCGCGTTTGTGACGAGGTTTCATGATGAATCTGGAGTTGAGTCAGCTTGTGACTCGTGATCGCTGAAAAGGTTTCGCAAAAGATGATGGCGCTGGGCGCGCACCTGCCAGATTTCAGCCGCGATCACCAGCGCAGTCACGCCAAAACTGCCCCAGACATAAAAGGCGTAACCGCCCATGTTAAAAAATTCCGCAACGCTATGCCACTGCATGTTTGACCCACTCCGTGTGACGTTCCCGATCAAGAATGATGTTGCGCACCCGCAGCAAGGCCATGGCAATCGCATACATCCAGAAGGCCAGCACCATGATCAGCATGCCCAGCAGCATCGGGGTTGCCATGGAACTGCCTTTCATCGACACCGACGCGCCCTGGTGCAAGGTGTTCCACCATTGGACCGAGAAATAAATGATCGGCACGTTCACTGCACCCACCAGTGCCAGCACACCGCAGGCCTTGTCGGCGCGGCGTGGGTCGTCAATGCTCGCCTGCAATGCCATGAAGCCCAGGTAAAGAAAAAACAGAATCAAGGTTGAGGTCAACCGGGCATCCCAGACCCACCAGGCCCCCCACATCGGCTTGCCCCAAAGGGCACCGGTCAACAAGGACAAAAAGGCAAAGATGGCACCGGTGGGTGCCAGCGCCTGCGCCATCATGCCCGACAGCCGGGTATTGAAGGCCAGACCGAAACCAGCCCAGGCGGCCATCACCAGGTAAATGAACATGGCCATTTGGGAAGCTGGCACATGCACAAAAATGATGCGGTAGCCCTGGCCCTGCTGCGCATCGACCGGGGCGACAAAAAATGCTATCCATAGCCCGAGCAGCGCCAGCAGCGCAGCCAGTGCGGCAAACCAGGGCCACATCTTGCCGGCCAGATGGTAGAAGTTTTGCGGTGAGGCAAATTTGAACCAGTGAATCACGGGTGTTTTCATTCCAGCGAAATCCTCAAGGCCGCAGCCGTGGCAAAGGGTGAAAAAAACAGCGAGAGTACCAGCAACGCCGACAGCAGGGACAGGTGGCCGCCAAAGCCCAGCCCGGCGGCATCGGCCTCGACCGCACCGGCACCAAAGATCAGCACCGGAATATAAAGCGGCAGGATCAACAAGGACAGCAACACCCCGGCACCGCGCACGCCCAATGTCAGTGCGGCGCCAATGCTGCCAATCAGGCTCAAGGTGGGTGCACCGAGCAGCAGCGTCAGCATCAAAATGCCCAAGGCGCGTCCATCCAGCCCAAATTGCAGTCCCAACACCGGCGCCATCAACACCAGCGGCAAACCCGACAGGACAAAATGGGCCAGTGCCTTGGCCAGCACCAGCAGGCCCAAGGGCGTCGCCGACAACACCATCTGCTCCAGCGAGCCATCGGCATAGTCGGTGGCAAACATGCGCTGCAGCGACAACATGGCCGCCAGCAGCGCGCTGACCCACAACACCCCCGGCGCCATGCGCAGCAGCAGGGCAGACTCGGCACCCACACCCAGCGGAAACAGGCTGGCCGTCACCATGAAAAACACCAGCGGCGTCAGCACCTCGCCTTTTTGCCGCAGGCCCAAAGCGATTTCGCGCCTGAGCATGGCCAGCGAGACTTGCGCTACGCCAAGGGTTTTGCTGGTCTCGCTCATGCCGCCTTCAATTCCAGCACCAAGGGCTGGTGCCGGCCCAGCGGCACTTTTTGGTGGCTGGTGAGAACTGCCAGACCCCCCTGGTCCAGATGGCTGGCTATCAAATCGGCGAGCAGTTGAATGCCGGCCTCGTCCATCGCCACATAGGGTTCGTCAAGCACCCACAGGCGCGCCGCGCTGAGTGCCAGCCGGGACAGCGCGACGCGGCGCTTTTGGCCTTGTGACAAATGCCGCACCAGTTGCTGCGAGCGTCCGCGCAGTCCAAAGCGGGTCAGCACCGCCTGCATGTGTCGGGCAGTTGGGGCGCTGCCAGCCAAAGCCTGCGTGAATGCGAGGTTTTCAATGACGCTCATCGACTCTTGCAGTGCGTTCAGGTGCCCCAGGTAACACAGGTCTTGCCGGTAGCTGTCGCGTTGCAGCTTGACCGGGGTGTCATTCCACAGGATGTCGCCCGAATCGGCGGGAGCCAGATCGCACACCATGCGCAACAAACTGGTTTTGCCGACGCCATTGGCGCCTGCCACCGACAGCCATTGGCCGGCTTGCAGCCGGCAATCGACATCCTTGAAAAGCTGGCGCCCGCCCTTGCTGCAGCCAAGTCTGGAAAGCGTCAGGGAAGGAATGGTTTTCAAAGGGAGTGATATTCGCGGCAAAACAGGGGCGAATTATCTTATGAACTCAACTGGGCCAAGGCACCCGCAGGTGCTGGCGCCCACCGCAGACTCAGCGGGTGATCACCACTTTTTGGTATAGGCCACCGAAATAGGTTTGTTTGTCGATGCTGGCATATTGACCATCCGCTGGCAGCCAGTCAACAATTTCGTTGTTCCACAAGTCCATCGCAAAGGGTTCGAGGGTGCTCAAAATGGGCACCATGATGTAGCGAAACGGGCTGCGAGAAACCGGTTTGTGGTAGTCCACAAAGATCACCTTGCCGCCTGGTTTGGTGACGCGCAGCGCCTCGGCAATGGTCTTGCGGCGAACCTCAACCGGCATTTCGTGCAGCAGAAAAAATACCAGTACCGATTCGTGGCTGGCATCGGCAAACGACAGATTTGATGCATCTTGCTGCAAGATGCTGACTTTGCGCTTGTCTTGCAACTTGTGGTGCAGGTTTTTGATTTGCACCGGTGCCACGTCAATCACGTTCAAATGGGCTTTCGGGCCCATGCGGCGCACCAGATGCTCGGTCAGGTTGCCATAGACACAGGCGACCTGCAGCACCCGGCCCTCAATGGTGTCGCCCATTTCCTGCAAGGCCAGATCACGCAGGCGTGAAAAGTTGCCCCACAAAATCAGGTTGACCAGCCATTGGCGCTCAAATACCTTCACCGCATTGGGGTGGGTATAAGCCCACCAATAGGTTTTTTCAAGGTAATCAGGCACCAGAACGGGCGGACAATGCGCCGCCGTACTGGCCAGTAGTTGGGTATCACTTGGCACGATGCCGGTTTTTTCAAAAATCATGGAGAGTCCCTGTGCAATTTTGATGCCAATTTATTTGATCAGACCTTCAGCGCGCAAGGCATCCTGCACCGCCGGGCGGGCACTGATGCGGGCAAGATAAGCGCTCAGATGGGTCATGCCCGACAAGTCGATGCCGACATGCTTGCTCCAGCCCGCCACGACAAAAAGATAGATGTCGGCTACGGTGAATGTGTTGCCCAGCAAAAAGCTGGTGCCGCCGAGTTCGCCATCGACCCATTGCAGGCGACCGATGACGCGGGTCTTGTTGATGGCTTTGGCTTCATCGGGCATGCCGGGGGCGAACAGGGGCGAGAAGCCCTTGTGCAATTCGGTGGCAATGAAGTTGAGCCATTCCTGCAGCTTGTAGCGCTCAAATGTGCCATTGGCGGGCGCGAGCTGTTGGTCGGGCACCAGGTCCGCCACATACTGCAAGATGACCGCGCATTCGTGCAACTGACGGCCATCGTCCAGCACCAGCAGCGGCACATATCCCAGCGGGTTGATGCTGTAGTAATCGGTGCCGTCAGCCAGCTTGTGGGTTTTGGTGGGTGCCGCAATGGCCGCAAAGTCCAGGCCGGACTCTTTCAGGGCGATGTGGGGTGCCAGCGAGCAGGCACCGGCCGAATAATAGAGCTTCATGTGGGTTTTTGGAGCGTTTCGGGTATCTGTCATGCGACAGGGTTGGTGGCATGTCAAGCCATGCCAGGCGGCGCTAGAGTTTAATCGGCTTGGCGAAAGCCGCTGACCCCATCAGGATATTCAAGCAAAATTGGCCTCTAGCCCTGATGGGTCAAGCGCTTCTAGCTATATTTATTGCAGCAACTCAAGGCCGCGAGAGAGGCGGGCAAAGGGCATGTGTCCAAACAAGGGACGCCAACACCATTGCCCGCCCCGACCGATTTACTTGTTGAGCACCTTGGCTACCGGGTTGTGGCGCAGCCGGAAGGCATCGGGCATGCCCGAGCCGAGCAGTGGGCGCAGGTACATGCGAAAGGCATCGGTGACATCGGTGCCGCAGTCGGTGATGAATTCGTCTTCCATGGTGCGGGTTTTGCCGGCCACCGCCGAGACCGGCAGCAGTTCGTAATCGACCGAGTAAAAACCGGTGCGCTTGATGGCGACCGAACCGTCTTTGTCGCCCCACATGGCAAATTGGACGGCTTTTTCGCCGACCTCGCGGGCTTCGCGCTGATCAACATCCGACACGCAGCCAATGAAGGCGCGCTGCATGTAGCCCAGGGTGTCGCCGCGCACCCGCTTGATATTGAGCTTGCTCTTGATTTCTTCGCACAGCAAATCGGCCAGCGCACCGGTGCCCGAAAGTTGCACGTTGCCGTGGGCATCGTGTTCCATTTCTTTGGCCAGCAGTGCCGTAATCGGCGCGCCGGCGGCATCATGAATGCCCTCTGATACGGCAATCACGCAGCGGCCATAGCGCTCGTACACGGCCTTGACATCGGCGAGGAATTTTTCAATGACAAAAACACGTTCGGGCATGTAGATCAGGTGCGGGCCATCAGCCGGGAACTTTTTGCCCAGCGCCGAAGCGGCCGTCAGAAAGCCGGCGTGGCGACCCATCACCACACACACATAAACACCGGGCAGGGCGGCGTTGTCGAGGTTGGCGCCGGCAAAAGCCTGGGCGACAAAACGCGCGGCCGACGGAAAACCCGGCGTGTGGTCGTTGCCGACCAGGTCGTTGTCAATGGTTTTCGGAATATGGATCGAGCGCAGCGGGTAGTTGGCTGCCTGCGCCTCTTCGCTGACGATGCGCACCGTGTCGCTGGAGTCGTTGCCGCCAATGTAGAAAAAGTGGCCAATCTTGTGCGCTTGCAGCACCTTGAAAATCTCGTGGCAATAAGCAGCATCGGGCTTGTCGCGGGTTGATCCCAGCGCAGATGAAGGCGTGTTGGCGACTTGCTCCAGGTTATGGCTGGTCTCCTGGGTGAGATCGACAAAGTCTTCGTTGATGATGCCACGCACACCGTGCAGTGCACCGTAGATATGGCCAATCTGGCCAAAGCGGCGGGCTTCAAGGGCCACGCCGACAAGCGACTGGTTGATGACGGCGGTGGGGCCACCACCTTGCGCGACGAGGATTTTTCCGGATGACATGCTGATCTCCTGTTTTAGCGGGTTGTAATGAAACTGAAAGCACACATTGTGCCCGTGAAGTGGTCGATTTCTGAGTCTGTGCCTTTTTTTCCACACTGCCGATTCTTTGCTGGCCTGGCTAACTTACATGGACTCTTGCCCACCCCAAATAATGAAACCGTTCGCCCTGAGCCTGGTCGAAGGGCATCTTGATCAACACGGTAACAATCAGGTCTTTTCAAACTCCACTCGCCAGCCATGTTGCAATACCTCACCATCCCCGTTACCGCCTTTGATCAAAACTGTTCACTGGTGTGGTGCGACCAGACCCAGAAAGCCGCCGTCATCGACCCCGGCGGCGATCTGCCGGTGCTGCTGGCCGAAGTGGCCCGGCTGGGCCTGTCGCTGGAGCAGATCTGGCTGACCCATGCCCACATCGACCACGCCGGCGGCACCGCCGAGCTGGCCAAACGGCTGAAATTGCCGATCATCGGGCCGCATGCGGCCGATCAGTTCTGGATTGACGGCCTGCCCGAGCAAAGCCGCATGTTTGGCATGCCGCCGGCGCAAAGCTTCAAGCCGACGCGCTGGCTGGCCGATGGCGACAGCGTCAGCATCGGCCAATGCACGCTGCAGGTGCGGCATTGCCCCGGCCACACGCCCGGCCACGTGGTGTTTTACTCGGCCGAGGCGAAACGCGCTTTTGTCGGCGATGTGCTGTTTGCCGGCTCGATTGGCCGCACCGATTTTCCGCAAGGCGACCACAACACGCTGATTGCCAGCATCAGGCAGCGGCTGTGGCCAATGGGCGATGACACAGTATTCATCCCCGGCCACGGCCCGGAAAGCACCTTTGGCGAAGAGCGCCGCTACAACCCCTATGTGGCGGACCGGTGATGCTATATTATCTATAGCTGGCAGCGCTTGCTGCACAAGGGCTGGAGGCCAATTTAATCATAAAAACCTGGCTTGGTGATGCCAGACACCAATAAACCGTGTATTTTCTCCACGCCATGGATAAAATGCACTGATGCACGCACGCCTAGCCCAACCCCGACTCAAGAATTTGCTTCGCCAGTTTCCCGCCGTTGTGCTGATTGGCCCCAGGCAGGTGGGCAAAACCACGCTGGCTTTTGCGGAAAAAAACCTCCGCACCACGGCAACTTACCTTGATCTGGAGCTGCCCAGCGCGCAGCGCCAGCTCGATGATCCGGAAGCTTATTTTCTGGCGCATCCGAACCAGTTGATCATCCTCGACGAGGTGCAGCGCATGCCCGATCTGTTTGCCGTGTTGCGCGGCGTGATTGATCAGCGTCGGCGCAACGGCGAAGCCAGCGGCCAGTTTTTGCTGCTCGGCTCTGCGTCCGGCGTGTTGCTACGACAAACCAGCGAAAGCCTGGCAGGACGGGTGGCACAGCTTGAGCTGACACCGTTTCAGGCGCGCGAAGTTTTGCCCGCCAACGCTGCGGCGCTGGACATGAACCCGCTTTGGGTTCGGGGCGGTTTTCCGCTGTCATGGCTGGCACCCGGTGATGCCGACAGCCTCACTTGGCGCGAGTCATTTATGACCACCTACCTGGAAAAAGACATCCCGGCGCTGGGGCCGCGCATCCCCGCCACCACGCTGCACCGCCTGTGGACGATGCTGGCGCACAACCAGGGCGAGTTGCTGGACCAGTCCAGACTGGCCAGCGCCCTGGCCATCAGTGGCCAGACCGTGGGCCGCTACATTGATTTTGTGCTTCCTGATGCTGGTGCGCCGTTTGCCCGCCTGGAGCGGCAACGCTGGCAAGCGGCTGGTGCGCGCACCGAAGGTGTATGTGCGCGACAGTGGCATCGTTCATGCCTTGCTGGGCTTGCGGGATCTGGATGCGCTGCTGGGGCATCCGGTGGCCGGGTCGAGTTGGGAAGGTTTTGTGATTGAGCAATTGATTGCCGCTGCACCGCAGGCCCAGGCCAGCTTCTACCGCACCAGCCACGGGGCCGAGGTGGACTTGGTGCTTGAGTTCAACAGCGGAGCAACCTGGGTGATTGAGAATAAAATAGGGGTAGGAAAGGACACCGTCCTCCCCTCCCTCCGAACCGTGCGTGCGGTTTTCCCGCACACGGCTCTCCAGTCAGTGGTTTCCACATCGGGATTGGCTCGCTGATATTCAGGGTGCGTCGTGGTGAACAC
>CAIQOO010000046.1 GCA_903873485.1 uncultured beta proteobacterium
GGGGTCCGCCGATAGGTCCAGAAGGATTTTTTCCACCCAGAGCCACCAAACGCCGATATGGTTCGATAGCGATGGGATTTGTGCGCGAAACTTTTTAATGGCTGAACGCTTATCCGTGATGCCCTCGCGCACAGCCAGCGATTCGATGGCTTGGGCACGTTTTTCCAGCCCCGCTGCAACGCTGTCGGCAGTTGTACAAGCCGTCTGTGCTGGCGAAAATGGATGCACTTCTTCGCCCAAATCGAGGACTCACCAGCGGTTCAAGGGCTGTTCCGAGGTGCGATACTTGGCCTCAGGTGGTTGAAAAGCCGTCTTTTTGCCCTATCCGTGCCAGCATCGTGAAAAACGCCTCAATCTCAGGCGCACCCATGGTGCGCGGATGTTGCATCTGCCCGTCTCGTCTATGGTTGATTGCAACAGTGGTATGCCGGGGTTCATGAGAATTTTATGGTCATATTAATACGCAACGTCCAGATTAATCCGCAGGTTTTGCGATATACATTACGTCAGAACTTCTTGCCCCCTTTTACTATGATGCCGATTAAGGAGACCAAGTTATATGAATTCAAACTACACCGCAGTAATTAAACAAGATGCCGATTGGTGGATTGGCTGGATTGAAGAAGTTCCTGGCGTAAATTGTCAAGAATCTACACGCGAAAAGTTATTGAAGTCTCTCCGAGAAACATTAGCTGAGGCCATCGAGTTAAATCGTGCAGATGCGCTGGAAGCTGTAGGCTATGGTTTTGAAGAGCTTTCGATAGCCGTATGAAGCGGCGAGATTTACTGATACACCTCACTTCACATGGCTGCGCATTGCTCCGCGAAGGTGGCAGCCATTCTTGGTGGTGCCATTCGGAATCAAACAGACGAAGCGCTGTTCCACGGCATAACGAAATCAACAACCACTTGGCGGTTAAGATTTGCCGTGACCTTGGCATCTCCGATCCAAAGAAGTTCTAACCCTGTGCTCAAGCGGGAGTGCGCAAAAGCGCGCAGCCCCTTAACCCAGGTTTAACAGCTAAAAAAACACATTTAAAATCAATAACTTACAAGTCATTTTTGCACAACAAAAAACTGTACCTCTGTAACTCATTGACTTTTAACAACTTTTTTAACGATCCGTTAAAGATGGGTTAACTCCACGTTATGCCACATACCATTGACGTGAGCGACCCCATGTCACAACGAATCTACTTTGATGAAGCGAAGCTTGCTTGCCCGTACAAGGAGCTGCCTTTTTCCAGCTTGACCTCAAATCGCCACCATCTGCCGCACGCCGTCGGCTTCCATGCTGGCCCCCGGCCCTTGCGCCTTGATGGCACCGCGCTCCATCACCACATAGTGGTCGGCCAGTTCCTGCGCAAAGTCGTAATACTGCTCGACCAGCACAATCGCCATGTCGCCCCGGTCGGCGAGCATGCGGATGACGCGGCCAATGTCCTTGATGATGCTGGGCTGGATGCCTTCGGTCGGCTCGTCAAGCATCAGCAGCTTGGGGCCAGCCGCCAGTGCCCGGGCAATCGCCAGTTGCTGCTGCTGGCCACCCGACAAATCGCCGCCACGGCGATTGAGCATTTGCTTGAGCACCGGAAACAACTCGGGCGGTATCGGCGTGCTGGCGGGTTTGTAGGCCAGACCCATCGCCAGGTTTTCTGCCACCGTCAGCCGGGCAAAAATTTCGCGGCCCTGCGGCACAAAACCAATGCCAGCCCGGGCACGCTGGTAGGGGGTGGCGTGCTGGATGGATTTGCCATCGAATTCAATATCGCCGGTCTTGATCGGTATCAGGCCCATCAGGCTTTTCAAATTGCGCATCGCCCAGGTGTCATCGACGCATCATGCACAGGCCGGGTCACACATCCCACAGAAAACGACACAAACCACCGCTGCGCTGACAACGCAGAACTTTGCGCTGGTTTGAAAAAAATGAATCAAATTGGCCTCTAGCCCAATTGGTATAAGCGCATATAGCTATTACTAATGTAGCAATTTACGATCAGCCAGTTTGTCATTTCGTCAATCTTGACTCAACACTGAACTGCACAAAATTGAGATTAAAGCTTTCTGAAACAGGTTCTTGGGTAACAAAGGGGGACCAGGCTCAAAGGGGGGCCAGGCTCCAATGAAACTACCGGATGTGTTTGGGGCCGCCGGGTATCATTGACGCAAACTCCACTGCCCAGCCCTGCGAGCCGCCTTGATTTCAATCCGCTTGTTGATCCGCCTTGCCAATGCTGCCAAAGCCCACTTTGGGCTGTTCGCGCCGCTGTTGCTGATTCTGATTGCTGGCAGTCTGAGCGTCCATGCGCCAGTGGCCTAGGCGCAGGTTGGCGCTAGCAAGCGCCTGGCGCTGGTGATTGGCAACGATGCCTACAAAAACGTACCGCGCTTGGGCAATGCGCGCAACGATGCCGCGCTGATGGCGGCCACGCTTAAAAAAGCTGGTTTTGATGTCACACAGTCAACGACCTGGGCCGCGATGCGCTGTGGGACACCATCGAGAATTTCCAGCGACGCATCAACAAGGGCGACGAAATTGTTTTCTATTTTGCCGGCCACGGCGTGCAGATCAAAAGCAACCAGTTGCTGCTGCCGGTGGACATCAAGGCCAGCAACGATGCCCAGGTGCAGCGCGACGGTGTGTCGCTGGTGGATGTGCAAGATGCCCTGAAAGATGCCCGCTTTGCCCTGCTGATCATTGATGCCTGCCGCGACAACCCGTTTCCGCAGGACGGTACACGCGGCATTGGGGCGGGCACCTGCGGCCTGCTGCCCACTGACCCCATTACCGGCCAGGCCATCGTGCTGAGTGCCGGGCGCAACCAGTTGGCGCTTGACAACGTGCCGGGCACCAGCCAGCCCAATGGCTTGTTTACCTGGGAACTGGCGCAGGTGATACAAACCCCTGGCATTGAAATCCGTGCGGCGCTGGAGACCGTCAAAGACCGGGTCGATGAAAAAGCGCGCGGTGTCGGCCACCAGCAGCGCCCCAACATTGTTAGTGACCTGCGCGGCAATTTTTACTTCTTTGGCCCGACCACGGTGCAGGTGCAAAGCGGCGCAACGGCTGACCCCGAAACGGAAACCTGGCGTGCTGCCGACAGCGTTGGTACGGCGGCTGCCTACCAGTCCTACCTGAAGCGTTACCCGCAAGGCCGTTACGTTGATGCCGCCAACATCAAACTCAACGCGCCGCAAAAACCTGTCTCCTCGCCACCCAGTGTCGTGCTGCCCAGCCCGCCAGCCACCTTACCAGCGCCGATCGTCCCGCCTGCCGTGGCTGGCACGGCCATAACACCCAGCCCGGTCGCCACGTCAACCGCCGATGACCCTGAAGCAGCGCTGTGGTTTGAGGTCAAAGCCAGCGGAGCGCGCGAATACCTGGAGGTCTATCTCAAGCTGGTCTTCTGGAGGATCGCAGCGCGTACTGCGCGGCGGCAGTTGGGACGACGGCCCCATCATCCTTCGCTCGGCCTTCCGCGACAGGTACACGCCTGACTACCGCAGCAACTACATCGGTTTCCGTATTGCCCGGACTCTTTAACCCTTTGGCCAGCAATTCTCAATTCAAAATCATCATTGAAGAAAAAAATCTTTAATAAAATAGGGGTAGGAAAGGACACCGTCCTCCCCTCCCTCCGAACCGTGCGTGCGGTTTTCCCGCACACGGCTCTCCAGTCAGTGGTTTCCACATCGGGATTGGCTCGCTGATATTCAGGGTGCGTCGTGGTGAACAC
>CAIQOO010000047.1 GCA_903873485.1 uncultured beta proteobacterium
CTGACTTCAGTGATGATTTCATCATCCAGTAGTGTCGTCATCGTTTTCTCCTAACAATTCCTCTGGGGTACACATAATTGGCAGAAGCAAGCCAATAGATTCAAGATGGTGCGATATGTTTCTCTGTATTTCCATATTGGCGATATGCCGACAATTCCAAGTGAGCAAATAATCCATGCCGTGTATTAGGCTTTATTGGAAACCTGCCATGTGTCCGTTGCAGATCAACATCTTGGGCGAGGTTTCCAATAAAGTCTATTGTTGCAAGCGCAATGTGTAGGGCATCTTCCGCAGCTTTTAGAGGAATGATCGACTTCAAAATCAAATGCCGTGCCAAGTCAATTGCGCTATCGGTTGAAGAAAGCAGGGTTACACCATTTACTGCATTCAGCCGTTTTTCTGCCGCCTCTGTGTTGCCAGCAGCACACTCCGCCAACACAGAACCAGAAACGAATAGATCGTAATCATTTCGTGTTTCCCACCACGCCTGCGTAATTTGTTGATGCGCAGCCCCAATAATGGTTTTGCTGGGGCGTGCGGTGAGATAACTAATGATGGAGGTTTCTATGTAAACCTTACGCTTCATAATGTCAGCCTTGGTTATTTATTTGAGCCTGACCCCTTTTACTCCGCTGTATAGCGGAGAAATTCGAGCCTGGCCCCTTTTCCTTTGCACTTTTACTTTTTATTATCTTCTTTCAGTCCTTTCGGAAACCGTGGTCTGTCCCTTATTTCTCCTTATTTCTCTTTAGGCAACATCAAGGAAACACGCAATGAATTGATAAGTTCTTGCGCCCAGAGCTTTGCGCGTAGCTGTCGGCGAGCAAAAGGATCAGGAAGATTGGAAACATCAGGGGAGCGAAATCTGTTGGAAAGCGCCAGATTCGATGTGTGCAATGAGAAGACAACTGTTCTATCGGGAAGTCCGACTAACTTCGCAAGCAACTGCGCCTTGATGCCGCAAAGGATTACGAGGTTGCAGCCACCTAAATCGCGCAAGATCCTGGCAATGTTCTCTGGGCTTTGCACCTGTGAATTACTTGCTTGGGATGATGCGTCTCCCAACGACTTGGCCATTGGTTTACTGTAAGCATTGGTAATCCGGTAGGCGTAACGATCCGTTGATGAAAAGACCGCAGGAAGTTCTGTGTGAAGGTGCTTAAGTGCAAACGAGAGGTTTTCTCCAGTTGCTCCGGTAACGGGGCAACTGGAGAATTTCTCATGGGCACCCGGTACGCTGAACACAAAAGCAATGGGTAATTGCCCCTGCCAATAGTGGGCTGTATATACTGCGGAAAGCTGTGTAGGGGATAAAAGCGTCATCGGTAATTATGGGGATAACACATCGTCATTCGCAACGGAAAACCAGCTTCGCGTAGTTTTTCCCCGAAACCATGCCTCGCACGGTCGTACTTGTGAGAATAGAGAGTCGCTTGTTTCCGTCGAGTTGGCATTGGTGGATTGCTGATTTCGTTGGATTGTTATAACCCATTTCAGAGGAGGAGTAGATACCATCGCCTTCCCGATCCACACCTGAAACAAGTGTCGGATCACGCGTGGTTGCACATCCAGCAAGGACGAACGTTACTGTCAGCATTACTGCCATTGGCTTTTCCATAGATATTCCCTTCGTGTAAATAAACAGTGGGAGACACGTCCGTGTCTCCCTCGCAGCCTGTTGGACTTATAAATTTAAAAACAATGACTTACATATATAATATTTTGAATATCAGTGATTCTTGCTTATTTTACGATAAAATACTTAAATTTAATATCTATGGGTAAATTTAGTGCCCTGTGTGGCGCTATTCTGGTTGTTTTGTGTTGAATACCTCACCCCTTGGGTGAGCACTTTTATTCTTAATCGTCCCCTATTAATCAGGAAGTCAGCATAGATTGAGTTCAGATCGAGGTTGCTATGATATCTAACCTAAATCTAAGTGACGGCGATTTAGAACCATCCAAGAACCGAAGGGAGCAAGGTTCAGCGCCGTGAGACATCGCTATTTAGTTTCTATCTGACTGGTTTTGGTTTTATTACTACGAAAAATCAGGAATATACCTATAAGAATTAGAGGAACCCAAAACCATGGTGTAATCAGAAAATAGGTTGTGGTTTTAATTCCGAACCCACCACTTCCTGCGCCTACGGCACCAAGAGCGGCTCCAATTGTCACCATACCCACGATACCAATGGCTATTCCCACACCACCCGTTACTACGCCAATTGTGCCAATGATGGCTGATGCAGCCCAGCCTACTGTTCCTCCGACTGCGGCTCCAAGTCCAATTGATCCGATGCCCGGCAGTAACAAAGAAGAATATGAACCGGTGAAGACGGAAAAATAAAAACCGTAGAGCATTATTAGCCAGCCAAACAATTTAGCAGACCATGTGCCATTGCTCCACCTTCTGAATCCATATCCAAGAATCATCAGTCCGATTAAGGCTGACACGGCTATTCCAATAGTTCCCATGTTTTCCTCTTACCTCTTGAATAAGCGCTTACGCATAAGTTTCATACATCATAAACGCACTCTGTGAATAGGCCGAACCACTTGAAATGACGTGGAAAACTTTTGCTTCACGTCTTAATAAAACATAGGGATACACGCCCATGTTTCCCCAACATCGTGGTTGTCGCCCTGGCCTGGCCGGACAACACCCGTGCGAACTCGCTTCCAAAAAAGGCTTGAAGGCGATATTTTGTAACAATGAACAGTCATGACATTCCCAGAAAAACCAGTTTGCTGACTTTGAAGCTAACCCGGTTGCTGCGTCAGTTGCGTGAGCAGATTCGCTTGGCTGCACTATAGCCGCAGAACTGATGAAGCTTATCTGTATTAGGTCGAGAACTTGCCAATGATTTAGCTCGGCCTGTGCCAAAAAAGGCCCATCCCTGTGATGTTGACGCGCCCAGAGTGTCAAGCGAGTCTGGGCAAGCTGGATTGGCAACACAAGGTGCTGGCGGCATTGCAGTCGATCACCGCACACCTTGAATCCAAACCCGCCACCAATTTTTATATGATTTATGCCTCCAGCCCTTACCAGACCTGCGCTACCAGCTATCAATAGCGCAGCAAAAGGGTTTGTAGGCTCACAACCTCACATATTGCGCCGATACTGCCCGCCGACCTCAAACAGTGCATTGGTGATCTGCCCGAGCGAACAGACCCGCACCGCATCCATCAGCACCTCAAACACATTCAGGTTGTCCATCACCGCCTGCTGCAGCCGCTTGAGCATGGCCGGGGCGGCCTTGGCGTGTTGCGCGTGGAACAGCGCCAGCCGGTCAAGCTGGCTTTGCTTTTCCGCTTCGGTCGAGCGCGCCAGTTCCAGCTTGTCATTGACCGGGTCGCCGTGCGGGTTGCGGAAGGTGTTGACGCCGATGATCGGCAGTTCGCCGGTGTGCTTGCGCATTTCGTAGTGCATCGATTCATCCTGAATTTTCCCGCGCTGGTAGCCGGTTTCCATCGCACCGAGCACGCCGCCGCGTTCGGTGATGCGTTCAAATTCGGTCAGCACCGCTTCTTCGACCAGTTGCGTCAGCTCTTCGATGATGAAGGCGCCTTGCGACGGGTTTTCGTTTTTCGCCAGGCCCCATTCGCGGTTGATGATGAGCTGGATCGCCATGGCGCGGCGCACTGAGTCTTCGGTCGGGGTCGTGATGGCTTCGTCAAAGGCGTTGGTGTGCAGGCTGTTGCAGTTGTCGTAAATCGCAATCAGCGCCTGCAAGGTGGTGCGGATGTCGTTGAACTGGATTTCCTGCGCATGCAGGCTGCGGCCACTGGTCTGGATGTGGTATTTGAGCTTTTGGCTGCGCTCATTGGCGCCGTATTTGTCGCGCATTGCCACCGCCCAGATGCGTCTTGCCACCCGGCCCATCACGGTGTATTCGGGATCCATGCCGTTGCTGAAGAAGAAGCTCAAATTGGGTGCAAAGTCGTCAATGTGCATGCCGCGTGCCAGATAGGCTTCGACATAAGTAAAGCCATTGCTCAGGGTAAAGGCCAGTTGGCTGATCGGGTTGGCACCGGCTTCGGCAATGTGGTAGCCGCTGATGGACACGCTGTAGAAGTTGCGCACGTTGTGGTGCACAAAGTAGCTGGCGATGTCGCCCATCACCTTAAGGCTGAATTCGGTGCTGAAGATGCAGGTGTTTTGCCCCTGGTCTTCTTTCAGGATGTCGGCCTGCACCGTGCCGCGCACATTGCTCAGCACCCATTCGCGGATTTTTTCGGTTTCGGTGTCGGTCGGTTCCCGGCCATTGTCTGCGGCAAACTTGCCCAGGTTCTGGTCGATGGCGGCATTCATGAACATCGCCAGAATGCTGGGGGCCGGGCCGTTGATGGTCATGCTGACGCTGGTGGTGGGGGAACACAAATCGAACCCGCCGTAGAGCACTTTCAGGTCTTCGATGGTGGCGATGGACACGCCGCTGTTGCCAACCTTGCCGTAGATGTCCGGGCGCGGGTCGGGGTCGTTGCCGTACAGGGTGACCGAGTCAAAGGCGGTGGACAGGCGCTTGGCATCCATGCCGGAGCTGAGCAATTTGAAGCGCCGGTTGGTACGAAACGGGTCGCCTTCGCCGGCAAACATGCGGGTCGGGTCTTCGTTTTCGCGCTTGAAGGCGAAGGTGCCGGCGGTGTAGGGATAGCTGCCGGGCACGTTGTCAAGCATCAGCCATTTGAGGATTTCGCCATGGTCTTCGTACCTTGGCAGGCAGACTTTGGGGATGGTCGTGCCGCTAAGCGATTTGCTGGTAATGGCGGTGCGGATTTCCTTGTCGCGCATCTTGACGACGTATTCGTCGCCGGCGTAGGCTTTTTGCATGGTTGGCCACTGCGCCAGCAGCTTGGCGGCTGCCGGGTCCTGGGTTTCGCGGCGCTCTGCTGCCAGGCGCAACACGGTGTTTTTGGCGCCATCGCGGGCGGCATCGTCGTCTTGCAACATGCGTGCGGTTTCGGTGAGCTGCTGGATTTCTCGTGCCAGGCGGGCCTGGGCAATGGTTTTTTTCTTGTAGCCGCGCACTGTGTCGCTGATTTCGGCCAGGTAGCGGGTGCGCGCTGCTGGCACCACCGGGGTCTGGTTGGTGCTGTGGCGCACCTCGACCCTGGGCAACGTGCCTTCAGTCACCGGCAAGCCCAGCTCGGCCAGGCGCACTTTCAGGGCCTGGTACAGCGCGGTAACGCCATCGTCATTGAAGCGCGCGGCCATGGTGCCAAACACTGGCATCTGATCCATCGGCGTAGTCCAGGCTTCCTTGTTGCGCTGCACCTGTTTGGAAACATCGCGCAGGGCATCAAGCGCGCCCTTGCGGTCGAATTTGTTGATGGCGACAAATTCGGCAAAGTCGAGCATGTCGATTTTTTCGAGTTGGCTGGCTGCGCCAAACTCGGGGGTCATAACGTACATCGGCACATCGACCAGCGGCACGATGGCCGCATCACCCTGGCCGATGCCGGAGGTTTCGACAATGATCAAGTCAAAACCGGCCACCTTGCAGGCGGCAATCACGTCGGGCAGGGCGGCGCTGATCTCGCTGCCAAAGTCGCGCGTGGCCAGGCTGCGCATGAAGACGCGCTGGCCTGAATCCGCTGGGCTTGAGCCTGGCCTGTCCTGAGCTTGTCGAAGGGTCGAAGCCGGCGCAAGTCCTTCGACAAGCTCAGGACGAACGGTAGCGGCCCACGGGTTGATGGCGTTCATGCGGATGCGGTCGCCCAACAGTGCGCCGCCACTCTTGCGCCGGCTCGGGTCAATGCTGATGACTGCCACCCGCAAGCGGTCGCCCTGATCCAGCCGCAGGCGGCGGATCAGCTCGTCGGTGAGCGATGACTTGCCCGCGCCTCCGGTGCCGGTAATGCCCAGTACTGGTATCTTTTTTGTAGCTGCTTGCGCATGTATAGCAAGGGCTAGAGCCTTAAAAGGCATTGAAAGTTCGCCTTTGGCCTGACCCGAGGCAGTTTCGTTCTCCAGCGCGGTGATGAGTTGCGCCAGCGCCCGCCAGCTCATCTCAGAATGGCCCTGAATCGCCTCAATGCTGGTGGGCGCGTACTGCGTCAAATCCTTGTCGCAGCGTTTCACCATCTCGCCAATCATGCCGGCCAGGCCCATGCGCTGGCCGTCTTCGGGGCTGTAAATGCGCGCTACGCCGTAAGCCTGCAATTCGGCAATTTCACTGGGCACAATGACCCCGCCGCCGCCGCCAAACACCTGGATGTGGGCACCGCCCCGGCTTTTCAGCAAATCGACCATGTACTTGAAATACTCGACATGGCCGCCTTGGTAAGAGCTGATGGCAATGCCCTGCGCGTCTTCTTGCAGGGCGGCGGTGACGACTTCTTCAACACTGCGGTTGTGGCCGAGGTGAACCACCTCGGTGCCCATGCCCTGCAAAATGCGGCGCATGATGTTGATGGCCGCATCGTGGCCGTCAAACAGGCTGGCGGCGGTGACAAAGCGCACCTTGTGGGTCGGGCGGTATTGGCTCAAGGCTTTGAAGTCAGCGGACAGGTCGGTCATGGTGGAGGTCTCCAGTGGGTTTGTGGGGTGTTGAGTTTTTTGGCGAAAGCGCCGATCAGATCAGGCTGCGTTGATTTGCCGTTGACGTTGACGTAAACGTCAATGCAGCCCGCAATGGTAGCGGGTTTTCCCGACATGCAGGCTTTCACGGTACATTTCAGCTTTATACGCACCCGCCCTTTGCAGCCATGAAACCCATCCAGCTTTTTGATACGGCTTCTTCCACCTACACCTATATCGTGTTTGACCCGGCAAGCCATGATGCGATCATCATTGATCCGGTTGATGCCCAACTCATGCGCGACCTGAAAGTCTTGCGCGAGCAGGGCCTGCGGCTGGTCTGGGCGCTTGAAACCCATGCCCATGCCGACCACATCACCAGCGCGGGGCAGCTTGCCGAACTGGCTGGCGTCAAAACCACCGCGCCGCAAGGCTGTGGCATCAACAGCGCCTCGGTGTTGCTCAAGGACGGCGATACGCTGGATTTTGGGCACGAGCAGGTGCGCGCCCTGCACACCCCAGGCCACACTGCTGGCAGCATGTGTTTTGTCTGGCGCGACCATGTGTTTACCGGTGACACGCTGCTGATCAATGGCTGTGGCCGCACCGATTTTCAGTCGGGCAGCGCCGCCGCGATGTACCACAGCCTGACCGAGGTGCTATTCAAGCTGCCCGATGCCACCACCATCTGGCCCGGTCATGACTACCAGGGGCGCAGCCATTCCACCATTGGCCATGAAAAAGCCGGCAACGCCCGGGTGGCCGGCAAGACGCTGCCCGAGTTCATCGCCATCATGGACTCGTTGCATCTGCCGCCACCCAAACGGATGAATGAGGCAGTGCCCGCCAACTTGCACCTGGGCCTGCGCCATGATGCACCGCTGCTGCATGCGCTGATTGAGCGCGCGGCCGAGGGCTACGCCGGCGATGTCTCGGCCGCCCTGGCCGCGCAATGGTGGCAGCAGGGGGATGCGGTGCTGGTCGATGTGCGCACCGAAGCCGAGCTGGCCTGGGTCGGCTTTGTGCCGGGCGCCATCCCCATTCCCTGGAAACAGTGGCCGGGCATGGCCATGAATCAGGCGTTTGACGAGACACTGCAAGCGGCGGTGCCCAAGGGCAAAAAAGTGCTGTTTTTGTGCCGCAGCGGGGTGCGTTCGATAGCCGCAGCCAAACGCGCCACCGAGCTTGGGCTGCAGGCCTACAACATTCTGGAAGGCTTTGAAGGCGACCCGAACGAGCAGGCACAGCGCGGTCAGCGCGGCGGCTGGCGCGGCAACGGCCTGCCCTGGCGCCAAAGCTAAAAGCGATTGTGTCAGATGAATTTCTTGGCGATTGATATTGGCAACACCCGCCTGAAATGGGCTTTGCACGCAGCCCCGCGCCGCGATGCGCCGGTGCTGGCGCAGGGTGCCGAGTTTCTGGAAAACATTGACAAGCTGGCCGAAGGTGACTGGGCACAATTGCCGCCGCCCAACCGCATGCTCGGTTGTGTGGTGGCCGGTGACGCCATCAAGCGCCGGGTCGAAGAGCAGATGGAACTGTGGGACGTGTCGGCCAACTGGGTGGTGGCGAGTGCCCGCGAGGCCGGCCTGGTCAATGGCTACGACCACCCGGCACGGCTGGGCGCCGATCGCTGGGTGGCGATGATCGGAGCCTGGCACCGTAGTCTGGCCCAGGGCACGGCGCGCCCGCTGGTGGTGGTGATGGTCGGCACGGCGGTGACGGTGGATGCGATTGACTCCAGTGGCCGCTTTCTGGGCGGGCTGATTCTGCCCGGACACGGCATCATGCTGCGGGCGATGGAGTCCGGCACCGCCGGGCTGCGCGTGCCTACCGGCAACGTCTGCGAGTTTCCGACCAACACCAGCGATGCGCTGACCAGCGGCGGCACCTATGCGATAGCCGGTGCGGTTGAGCGCATGCTGCAGCATGTGCGCCAGCACTGCCGCATCGAGCCACGCTGCATGATGACCGGCGGTGCCGGCTGGAAGATGGCCCCCAATATGTCGCGCCCGTTTGAGCTGGTGGACAACCTGGTGTTTGACGGCTTGCTGGAAATGGCGGCCCGGCGTTTTATATAAGACATGGGCCTGCAGGCGCTATCAAACCTGCGCCGAAAGTTGTGGTTGAATCGATGGTCTGTTCCTGACTGAAATGAAAGGGGTGTGATCATGTGGTTTCGTTTCCTGCTTTTTCTGTCGGCCTGGCTTGCCGGAGTGGCGAGCTACTCGGCCACCCGTTACGATATTGGCACACCGACCCTGGCGGAAGTGTGGGTTGACCCGGTCAGCGGATCGGATGGTGCCAGTGGCCAAAGCCGGGCCAGCGCCTTGCGCACCCTGACCGCCGCCTGGTCAAAAGTTCCGGCCGATGCAGCCTTGTCTGCCACCGGCTACCGCATCAACCTGATGCCCGGCACTTTTGCCTGCGAACCCGGGCCCGAAGACAGCAACTGCCAGAACTATTTTGCCGATCGCCGGGGCAGCCTGCAATACCCGGTGATCCTGCGCGCTGCCGACGGCCCGAATACGGTCACGCTGCGCGGTGGCCTGAACCTGCGCGGCCTGCGCTACTTTTATCTGCTTGATGTCAGCCTTGCAGGCGGTGCCAGCCTGCCGACCAACAGCTCCGGCAACAACCTGCTGCACCTCGAAGACAGCGACCATGTGCTGCTGCGCGGGGTCTCGCTGATTGGCCCCAACTGCGACAACGACAGTTGCAACAACCTGCAAGAGGTGCTCAAGGTCAACCAGGTTCAGCACCTTTATGTCGAAAACTCGACGATTGGCGGCGCCTGGCACAGCAGTGTTGATTATTTTGCCGTGCAATATGGCCATTTCATCGGCAACCAGGTTCACACAGCGGGCCAATGGGGCATGTACATCAAGGGCGGATCGGCTTACTTGACGATTGAAGGCAATGAGTTTTTTGGCTCGCAACTCGGTTTTCAGGCCGGCCAGTCGGCCAATTTTGCGATGATGCGCCCGCCCTGGCTGCACTACGAAGCCTACGACATCAAGTTCATCAACAACTTGCTGCATGACATCCCCGGTGTTGGTGTCAGCGTGGCCGGCGGCTACAACATCCTGCTGGCCTACAACACGCTGTACAACGTCGGAACATCCACCGACAACGGTTATCCAATGATGAGTTTTGTCCATGGCGAACGCAACTGCACCGCCACCGACGAGATGCCGAACCCGGTGCCCGGCTGCAACGCCTATGCCAGCCAGGGCGGCTGGGGCCCGGTCATCATCGCCGAAGGCCGTGCGGTGATTCCCAACCGCCATGTGCTGGTATTCAACAACCTGCTTTACAACCCCAGCGGCAGCCAGAGCCTGTACAGCCTGTTTTTCTTTGAAGCCGATGCCCCGGTCGAAAGCGGCTTTGTCAACATCCCGGTGCCGTCTCGCGCTGACGATGGCCTGGTGCTGCGCGGCAACCTGGTGTGGAACGGCAGCACCCCCACCGGTGCCGGCGAGCCGGGCTGCGCACCCACCCACAGCACCTGCAATGAAGCGCAACTGCAGGCCGACAACCGCATCAACCAGGCCGAACCGCAGTTAATCGACCCGGCGCATGGCAACTACCGGCCAGCGTCAAGCGGCAACCTGCTGGCCTGGCCGGCCTGGCCGATTCCCGATTTCGGCTGGGGTGATGTACCGACCAGTCCGGTGGTGCCAGTTGGCAATCTGGCCAACGCGGTGACGACGGACCGGGATGGCAGAGCGCGCCAGGCATCCGGCCCGGTGGGTGCCTACGCCAGCAGTTCAACGGGCACCTCGCCGCTGCCGCTGGTGCGCGGCTGGAACCTGCTGGGCAATGGCCGGGATCAAAGCTTTGCCGTGGCCACGCTGTTTCAAGACCCGGCGCTGATCAACTCGGTCTGGCAGTGGGACGCGGCCCGTGCCCGCTGGCAGTTCTACACGCCGCAACTGGCCGCCGCCGCACTGGGTGCCTATGCCGCCAGCCACGGCTATGACTTGCTTGGCAGCATCAAGCCCGGCGAAGGTTACTGGGTCAATAGCGTGCTTGCCGTCACCTTGACAGCCCCCTGGGTCCAGGGCGACAGCCCGGCCAGCCCCACGCTGGCTCCAGGCTGGAACCTGGTAGCCAGCGGGACCGACCTGACTGCGGCGGCGTTGAGCCAGAGCGTCAGCGGCATCCAGAGCATTTGGGCCTGGGATACGGCGACCTCGAAGTGGTTTTTTTACGCCCCCAGCCTGGCCCAGCAAGGCGGCAGCGTGCTGGCCGACTACATCAGCAGCAAGGGTTATCTTGACTTTACCCAGCACGGCAAGACGCTGGGCAATGGCATCGGGTTTTGGGTCAACCGGCCATAAGCACCGAACCTGACGACGATGCCAGCGTACGTTTTTTTTTGAAAGGCCAATGCCAATGCCAATGACATCAACCCCGGGTGCATCTTCTGCCGCTTTTTGTTGCCGTCTGCTTGGCTGGCTGATGTGTGTTGTGGCCTTGCTTGCCGCCTGCGACGCCGAGCGCATTGCCGAACTCGAAGAAGGTGTTGCCACCGAGCGCGATGTGCGCAACCGGTTTGGCGAACCGGAAAAAATCTGGGAGGGCCGCGACGGTGAGCGTATTTTTGAATACAACCGGCAGCCGGCCGGCGACAAGAACTACATGATCAGCATCGGCACTGACGGCAAGATGAGTGCCTTGCGACAGGTTTTGACGCCGGCCAATTTTGCCAAAATCCAGCCCGGCATGATGATGGAGGAGGTGCGCCGAATGCTGGGCAAGCCGATGAAAATCAGTTATTTTGAACTCAAGAAAAACTGGCATTACGACTGGCGTTATCGGGATGGCCCCAATGAGTCTGACCAGCGCATCTTCACCGTGGTGTTTGATGGCGACCTGCGCGTGCTCTCCACCGGGTCGTTTGACGAGACGCTGAGCGGCAGCCGCTAGCCGCCACCGGCCCGGCACCGCTGCCAGCAGCCCACTCGGGCGCGTCCAGCCGAGGAATCCGATTTGGGCTGGTGGCCGGGCTGGTCATGCAGCGCTCAGGCCACCAGCTTCAGGCCCGGCGGCAGCGCTTCGCCGAATACCCGGCGCTCGGTGGCGGCATCCAGCGCCACCCGCTTTTGCACCATCTCGATCCACAGGGCGGGTGCCTTGATGGCCTGCAGCCGGGTGGCTATTTGCGTGCGCAACGCCAGCGGCAGGTCGCGCGTGCGGTCGTCGGTAACGCGGGCCAGGTGCATGGCGGCAAAGGCGGCGCTCTCCTGGTTCTTCCAGTCCAGCGCCAGCAGGGTTTCAAGCCATTGGGCAGCGGCCTCGGTTGGCACCACCTCGTGGCTGGTGCCGTGCAGCGGCTCGCGCGCACCGATGCGCCCCAGCGCCCACAGGGTCAGGCTGTCGTCGCTGGTGCTGTCATGCCCCGGGGTTTTTTGTGCCGCCGCCGATGATTTTTGCAGGCGACCGAGCAGCCAGTTGCCAATTTCGAGCTTGTAATCGACCGGAATACGCTCCAGCGCTGCACCCAGGCGCAGCATGTCGTCGTTGCTGCCTTTGACCGGCCTGGCCTCGCCGGGCAAGGGGCCACGCTCGTTGGTATGCAGGTTGTAGCCAAAGTCGTCGAGCAGGCGCAATTGCTCGGGTGCCGCCAGACCGCCGGCCACCCGGCGCCACAGCGTCCACCATTCGCTGCACACCTGCTTGTCCTTGCTGTGCTGCACGCCGGACTCGAACTCGCTCCAAAGCTGCTGCAAGCGCCATTCATCAAGCGGGTTGCCAAAGCCCGGTCGCAGGCAAAAACCGGCCAGATTGAGCCAGGCGCGTTCGTGCTCGGCCGAACGTCGGCGCCCGCGCGCGTGTTGCCACAGGGCATCGAACAACAAGCGCAGCTCGGGTGTCGTCCAGCGCGCCCGTTCACCCAGAATGGTTTCAAGCTGCTGGCGCAGTTGCCGCACCTCTTTGGCCGCCACCGGCCCGGCATCGCTGCCAAAGACACGTTCGATTTTTTGTATGGCCTGGCTCAGCCGTGCCGACATCCCCTGGCCCGGCGCCGTGCCAGGGGATGTCGGCACGGGTTGGTCGTCGGCCTGGTGGCGCAAGTCAAACTCCAGCAGCCAGCGCTGCTGTGGGTTTTCCAGACTGACGCAGTGCATCTCCAGCGTGCCGATTTCGGTCAGCATGGTGACCAGTTGCACCGCCACATCTTTTGGGCCTTTTTGGCCTATAGCCCTTGTCCCGTCTGCGCTGTTAGCTTCTAAAACAGTAGCAATCGGGGGCAGCCGGAAAAAAGTTTCAAGGTCTATATCGACCAGTTCGCCGAGTTGGAACGGGGTGTGGTCGGGCCGGGCCGCCACCGTGCAAAACAGGTGAAAACGCACCGGCTGCCCCAGCCGCAGCGCAAATGTTCGTTCGGCCAGCAGTGTCTCGCGACCGGCGCTGCTGCCGCGCGGCAGGATGCAAATGCTGCGCGGCGCGGCCGGCTTGCCACCTGTCGCAGCTTTTGGCTGGTCGTCGAGCAGCAAAAAATAGCTGCGCGCCGAACCGCCGCCAATCTTGGGCGCCAGGCCCTGCTGCGCCAGGGCGTATGCCACCGCCCCGCGCGCCACCGCCAGGTCGGGGTTGTCGTTGTGCAGCAGGCGCAGCGGTGCGCCACGCCAGGCCGCCAGGGTGTCGGCCAGCCGCTTGACCAGGGCCTCGGCGCGAAACACGCCGCCATTGAGCAGCAGCGTGTCAGGCATGGCGTGCTGGCGCAAAAAGTCGGCAATATGGCGGGTCACTGCCGGGTCGCGCGCATAGGGCAGGCCAAATTCCACCAGACCCCGGCGCGACTGCTGCGCGGTGTCGTCTGCCGCCACCTGCGGAAAGAAGCCATCGACGATCAGTTGCTCGGCTTCCAGCCGCGTCAGCATGGCCGAGCGACTGCCGCCAATCAGCCGGGCGCCGCCGCCGAGCAGGGTGATCGGCAATTGCTCTGGCGCATCGGCCGCCAGCAATTGCTCTTTGGCATTGCGGCAGCGTTCCATCAATTGCGACAGTTGGCCTGCCGACAGCCGTGGGCTGCCTGCCGCGCCGGGTGCTGCTGCCATGCGGGTTTCCAGGGCATGCGCAAGGGCTAAGTCCATGTTGTCGCCACCCAGCATCAAATGCTGGCCAACGCCAATCCGGCTGAGTTGCGGCTGGCCATCGACCAAGTCCACCTGGATCAGGCTCAGGTCGGTGGTGCCGCCGCCGACATCACACACCAGCACCAGCCGGGTGTCGGCCAGCTCGGTGGCCAGGCGGTCGCGGTGGCGCATCAGCCAGTCGTAAAACACCGCCTGCGGTTCTTCCAGCAGGCGCAGCCGGGGCAGGCCGGCCAAGCGTGCGGCAGTCAGGGTCAGGGCACGCGCGCCGTCATCAAACGAGGCCGGCACCGTCAGCACCAGGTCTTGCCGCTCAATCGGGCTGTCGGGAAACTGCCAGTTCCAGGCGGCGCGCACATGGCCCAAGTAGCTGGAACTGGCGGCCACCGGCGACACCCGGGGCACGTCTGCCGCCGCACCCCAGGGCAGGATGGCTGCCTGCCGGTCCACACCGGGGTGCGACAGCCAGCTTTTGGCGCTGCTGACCAGCCGGCCCGGCACCTGGCTGCCAAGCTGGCGCGCCCACTGCCCGATCACCACCGGCTCGGCTGGTGCCGCATCACCACGCTGCCAGGGCAGTTGCAGGTCTTGCGGTGCCAGCTCGCCGACTGCTGCGTGGTAACGCACCGAGGGCAGCAAGGGCCGCGCCGCCAGTTCACCGGCAGCCACCAACTGGGTGATGTTGAACAATTGAATGTCGGCGCCGGCCTGCGCCCGTGCGTAGGCCACCACCGTGTGGGTAGTGCCCAGATCAATGCCGACTTGGTACTGGCCCATGACCAGTGTCATCAAGCTTTAAGCCTTGTCGCGCACGTCGAATTCGACCTTCCAGTGCTCGTCGCTGTCGATCGCTAAGGCGGTCAGTTCCAGCGTGCCGGTCTCGGTGGCGGTGGCGCGCAGCGTGACCTGGACGACATCGCCGGGCTGCCGGCCCTCGGCTGGCAGGGTGGCCCGAATCTCACCCAGCTCTTGCAGTTCATCGGGCTGCCAGAATTCGAGCAGGGTGCCGATGTGGTCTTGCCGGCGCACCGAGGAGCCAAAAAAGCGCAATTGCACGGGCTCGCCTACCACCAGGCCAAATTGCTGCGACTGCAGATCGGCCTCGGTGCCCTCTTCCATGCCAAACGGTGCCAGACACAAGGCCTGCACCGGCGGCTCGATGCCAGGGATGGCCGGCATCGATGACTCGATGGCGACGTAATAGGCGCGCGCCGTGCCGCCACGAATGCGCACCCCCTGGCCGCGACGCACATAGCCGTAATAAGCGGCGCCGCGGGCCACCGCGAGGTCCAGGTCGGCACCGGAAAGCCGCCGCGCCGGCTCGGCGTTTTCTGCTGCCAGCCAACTGTTGAGCGTGTCGAGCGTGCGCTGGGCCAGCACCTCGGACTTGAAAACGCCACCATTGAACAGCACCGCCGTCGGGTGCAAGAAGCTCGCCGCTTCATTGAGCCGACCGGCAAAACCTTCCAGCTCGGTGGTGGCCGACACCTGCCGGCCCAGCAAGGCCGCCAGATGGCGGGTGACACCGGCATCCTGCGCATAAGGCAGGCCCAACTGCGTCAGGCCGGCGCGGGTGCGGCTGACTGGGCGCGCCTCGGCATTCACCGGCGGAAAAAAGCCTTCCAGAATGGTGTTGCGCACCTCGTCGCGGGTCAGCTCGGTGCGGATCGAGCCGCCAATCAATTTGGAACCCCGGCTGGGCACCACAATCGGCTGCGATTCCAGATCGGCATCGCCCAGCAGGGTTTCTTTGGCGGCCCGGCAGGCAAAGTTGAGCGCGCGCATTTGCCACGGGTCAAGCTGCCGGCCTTCGGCGGCCAGCTTGCGCGCCACCACATGCGCCAGCGTCAGGTCCATGTTGTCGCCACCGAGCAAGATGTGGTCGCCTACGGCAATCCGGTGCAGCTCCAGTTGGCCTTCGCGTTCCAGCACTGCCATCAATGAAAAGTCGCTGGTGCCACCGCCCACATCCACCACCAGAATGATGTCGCCGGGTTTGACTTCCTTGCGCCAGCGCCCGGCGCTGCCCTGAATCCAGTGGTACAGCGCGGCCTGCGGCTCTTCAAGCAGGGTCAAGGACACATAACCGGCGGCGCGCGCCGCATCAAGGGTGAGTTCGCGCGCCGCCGGGTCAAACGAGGCCGGAATGGTGACGATGATGTCTTGCTCGGCAAACGGGGCTTCGGGGTGGGCGCTGTCCCAGGCCTGGCGCAAGTGCTTGAGGTAGCGGGTGGATGCCTCCAGTGGCGAGATGCGGTTGACCTCGGGGGGGGCATCAAACGGCAAAATCCCGGCACGCCGGTCAACCCCGGCATGGCACAGCCAGCTCTTGGCGCTCGACACCAGGCGGATCGGCGTCAGGGCGCCGCGCGAGCGGGCCATTTCACCGACCGCATAGGTTTGCTCATCCGACCAGGGCAGGCTCAGATCGCCGGCCGCGAGTTCATCGGCGTGCGGCAGGTACAGAAAAGACGGCAGCAGCGGCAACGCTTCGACCGCGCCGGGGGCGGTAAGCTGCGGGATATCGAGCACCGCGTGGCTGGTTTTTTCGCCATCGCTGGCGCTGATATCGACATAAGCCAGCGCGCAATGGGTGGTACCCAAATCAATGCCAATTGAAAAAAGTGCCGTGCTCACAGTTCCACCTCCGCTTGCGCCAGCACGGTGGCATCATGGCCGCTGGTGAGTTGGGGCAGGCGCACCTCGGTGGCGCGCCAGCCACGGTGGCTCAGGCTGCCCTGAAACGGCGGGCTGCCGACCACATTGCCGGTCAGGCGGATGGCGCGGGCATCAAACCCGTCGTTCAGGGTGATGCGGCTGCCTTCGGCCTCCTGGCGAATCGGCGCCAGGCTGAAATGCTCACGCAGCACCTTGCAGCAGCCCTCATGCACCACGCGGGCGGCGCCGCCAATATCGGCATCCGAGTAGCTGCCCAGGTTTTCCTGGGTGAAGTCGATCAGCCGGGCATCACGCTGCAACAGGCCAAGCAGTTGCAGGGCGGCATCGTGGCTGGCCGGCTTGGCTGCTGGTGGGGTTACCGGTGCCGGCGGCTGAACCGGCAGGCTGCCTTGCTGGAGTCCGAGCACTTGCCCGGCAAAGTTGGCATCTGCCAAAATTTTGAAGAAACTGCCAATGGCAATCGATAACCGGCTGAGAAAGCCCGGCGGGCTTGTTGGTGTTGAATTTTTGTCTGCTTGTGTCATGGGTTGATCCTGGGTTGCGGCTTTCCGCCGATGTGGGCGGGTCTGGCGCCGGACGCTGCCAACAAAGGGTCAGCGTTGCCTGCGCGAATGCGGCCCGCCTGGCTGAACCGCCCGTCTGGGCAGTGGCCATGGAGGCCTGAAGTTTCGTCCCGCCTGCTTGACCGAATTATCACCGGGCTGGCGATGCTGACGTTGCGTGAAAAATACAGTCGTGTCGTGGCAAGGAAATCGGCGCGGCAACGGCATCACACCCGGCGGTTGGGCTGGTACAGCCAGACACTGCGGCCGTTCGAGGTCGGCAAGCAAATCGGTGCTGGCAGCGCCGTGGCCTCGAACTCCAGGCTCACCAGCCAAGCCCCCGGCTTGAGTTCGGCGCGGGCTTTGGCAGCAGCGCGCGGCATGCTCTCGGGGCGCTGAAACAGATAAACCAGGTCGTAGCCTGACCAGTCGGCCTGCCAGATATCGCCCTGACGCACCCGCGCCCAGGGGCAACGCAGCGCACACAGCGCGCGCAGCGGCCAGCTCCACTCCAGGCCATGCAATTGCGCTTGCGGATAGACATGGCGCAACGCCTTGAGGCCATCACCCAGACCGCAACCTGCATCTAAAATGAGAGCACCTTGCGCAAGTGGTATATGGGCTGGAAGGTCTTTGAGTGCATGAAATGGGGTGGGAAACAGCGGCGCATCACGCCAGGCGTTGAGCGGGTAGATCAGCAGCAGCAACAACAACGGCGGCAACCAGGCCCAGCCGGGCAAACTGACGGCACCCGACAGCGCCAGCGACAGCGGAAAACCCATGGCAATCAGCAAGCGCCGCCACCAGGTGTGGCCCAGCAAGCTGGCGGCAACCCCCAAAGCGCAAGCCAGGCCAAGGGCCAGCAGAACGTCATGCCCGGCACGGGTCAGCCAGCCAAACAGCAGCCAGGCCGCCAGCCACACCAGCACGGCGGGCAGCGGCCAGGGCAGGCTTAGAGAAGACATAGCTAACCCGGCGCGCCAGATCGGTGATCAGCTTGGCCAATCAGCCATGCGGCGTGGTGCGGCGCAGCTTGTCGATCAGGCCATTGAGTTCATCGACCGAACCAAAGCCGATGCTGAGTTCGCCGATTTCCTCGATGCGGCCGGCCCGCTTGACGCGCTTTTTGACGCGCACTTCCACCGCTGCGGTGAACAAGTCCGACAGCTCTTCTTCCACCCGTTTCAGGTCGCCCGACTTCTCCTTTTTGGGCTTGATGGCCTCTTGCAGCAACGCGGCGCCGAGCTTTTTGACCAGGCTCTCGGCTTCGCGCACCGACATTTTTTTGGCGGCAATCTGGTTGGCGGCGGTGATTTGAGTGGCCTTGTCCAGCGCCAGCAGCGCACGCGCATGGCCCATGTCGATATCACCGGCCATCAGCATGGTCTGCACTGGCTCGGCCAGGCTCAACAGCCGCAGCAGGTTGCTGGTGGCACTGCGCGAACGGCCCACCGCCCGGGCAGCGGTCTCATGGGTCAGGCCAAAGTCCTTGATCAGCCGTTGCAGGCCTTGCGCTTCTTCGAGCGGATTGAGGTCTTCACGCTGGATGTTCTCGATTAGCGCCATGGCCGCCGCAGATTCGTTGGGAACGTCGCGCACCAGCACCGGCACGCTGTCTAGGCCGGCCAGTCTGGCGGCCCGAAAGCGCCGCTCGCCGGCAATGATTTCATACACCGGGCGCAGCGCACCGCTGTGGTCGGGTGCCAGTTCGCTGCGCCTGAGTTGCGCATCGACATCACTCAAGCGGCGCACCAGAATCGGCTGCATGATGCCCTGTGCCTTGATGGATTCGGCCAGTTCGTACAGCGCGCCTTCATCCATGCGGGTGCGCGGCTGGTATGGGCCAGGCACCAGATCGGTCAACAACAAGGCGCTGGGCTGGCTACTATTGCCTTGGGCGATGTCGCCACCGGCTGGCATTTGCGATTCGTCTGCCGTCGGTCCAAGCAGCGCTTCAAGCCCGCGCCCCAGCCCTTTTGGTTTTTTGGTCGCCATGTTTGTCTTTCGTTAACGTTGTAGCAGTGCCCTGCCCTGTGGCCAGTCGGCCAGGCTACATTTTTTGAACACGCTCAACCATTTCCTGGGCAAACGCCACAAAAGCCTGCGCCCCTTTGCTCGACGGGTCAAATGCGACACCGGGCAGGCCATAACTTGGCGCTTCGGCCAGGCGCACATTGCGTGGAATCACGGTGTTGAACACCTTGTCGTCAAAGCGTGCCTTGAGCTGTTCGCTGACCTGCTGCTGCAAGGTGATGCGCGGGTCAAACATCACGCGCAACAGGCCAATGATGGCCAGCTCCTTGTTCAGGTTGGCATGCACCTGCTTGATGGTGTTGACCAGATCGGCCAGGCCTTCGAGCGCAAAGTACTCGCACTGCATTGGCACAATCACGCCATTGGCGCAGCACAGGCCGTTGAGCGTCAGCAAGGACAGGCTTGGCGGGCAGTCGATCAAGATAAAGTCGTAGTCGGCAACAACACTGTTCAAGGCGGTTTTAAGGCGCTTTTCGCGCCGCTCCAGACTGACCATTTCAATTTCGGCGCCAGCCAGTTCCCGGTTGGCACCCAGAATGGCATAAGCGCAATGGGCATCTGCCAGCTTGGCACTTTGAACACAAGCCTCTTTGACCGACACCGACTCCAGCAGCACGTCATAGACGCTGAGTTCGAGTTTGCGCTTGTCAATGCCCGAACCCATGGTGGCATTGCCCTGCGGGTCCAGATCAACCATCAATACCCGCTGCCCCAGTTTGGCCAGACCGGCAGCAAGATTGACGGTGGTGGTGGTTTTACCAACACCGCCTTTTTGGTTGGCAATACAGAATATTTTGGCCATGAAGGTATTCAAGATAGAAAAAAAGAACCGGACAACGTGATTGTTTCACGTGAAACAATCACGCTGACAGGTCAGTGGGAGACGGCGAGCTTGATGCCAAAACCGACCAGGAACAAGCCGGCGACTGTTTGGAGCCCGCGTGAAATCATCGGACTGGCGCGCAAACGCTCAGCCAAGAAATGGGTCAGCAACACTGCCACCAACCCGTACAAAAAAGTCAGCACCGCAATCGTGATGGCCATGAAGGCATAAGTGAGCAAACCCTGCTGACGAACCGGATCGACAAACAGTGGAAAAAACGCCATGTAAAACAAGATCGCCTTGGGGTTCAGCAAGGTGATCATCAGCGCCTGCCTAAGAAAATGGTACGGCTGAATCTGCAGCACCGGCGCGGACCCCGGCTTGGCCAGCAGCATTTGCAGGCCCAGCCATGTCAGATAAGTGGCACCGATCCACTGCACTGCGGCAAAGGCCTCCGGGTAGGCCGTCAGCAAGGCGGCCACACCGGCAACCGCCGACCACATCAATACCTGGTCACCCAGGATCACGCCGAAAGTCGCCGCCATGCCACCCCGCAAGCCGCCCTTGCCAGTCGAGGTGATCAAAGCCAGATTGCCGGGGCCGGGAATGGCCAAGAAAACAATCACAGTGATTACAAAAGTGCCGTAGTCGGTGATGCCGAGCATAAAATTTTTTCTGGAAGTGGGGCCGAATGGTCTCGGAGAAGTGGGGCCGAGTTTACGTTACGAGCGATGCATGATTTTCGTCACCCGTTTTTCCCGGTAGGCAACAACCGATCCAGACGATGCAACGCTCGCCAACCAGGCCCGGAACCTGCAATTGTTCCACGTGAAACATTTTGACTGTTGCTGGCAGCGCCGCTATTTCATCGGCAGGGTATCTGCCCTTCATGGCCATCCAGATGCCCTGCCCTGCCAGCGCATTGGCCGACCAGTTTGTGAAGTCTGCCAGCGAAGCAAAGGCCCGGGAGCTGATCACCTGGTATCTGTCGGTCAGGCTTTCCACCCGGGCATGAAGGGCGCGCAGGTTCGGCAGTTTCAAGGTGACGGCCACCTGCTGGATAAACGCGGTTTTTTTGGCCACCGCATCAACGCAAAACACGCTGATCTCCGGGCAACAAATGGCGATGACCACACCAGGCAGGCCGGCACCCGATCCAACATCGAGCAAACGAACCGGCCCCGATGGACAATCCTGCGGCTGTGTGCGCTGGATGATCGCCGCAAGCTGTTGTTGCAAAGGCTTGATGACCGCCAGACTGTCAAGCAGATGGAGCGTCAACATGTCTGCCGGTTCCCGCACCGCAGTCAGGTTATAGACTTTGCTCCACTTCTGGATCAAGTCGGTGTAGTGCAGCAAATCGGCGACTTGCGAATCACCCAGCACCAGCCCAAGCTGGGTCAAGCCCTGCCGCAAGCCAGCCTCCAGCCCATGCATCAAAATGCAGCCAGCTCAGATTCAGATCCGAGCGCCACATCATCGGTGCTGCCGGTCAGGCCCTTGAGCCGGGTTTTTTTCAAATGGATCATCAGCAAGGAAATGGTGGCCGGCGTGATGCCCGAGATGCGCGATGCATGCCCAAGGGTTTCTGGCTTGTGCCGGTTGAGCATTTGCCGTGCCTCAATGCTCAGCGCCGCCACCTGCATGTAATCGAGGTCTTGCGGCAGCTTGAGATGTTCGTAATATGCCGCCCTGCCGACATCGGTTTTTTGCCGGTCAATATAGCCTGCGTATTTGGCCGAAATCTCTACCTGCTCGATCACCGTCAGGGTCAGTGCCGGATCGGCCAACAGCCCGGATGTTTCACGTGAAACATCGGCGGACAAATCAGGCGCGGCAAACCTGCCGCCCGCCAGTGACATCAGTGCTGCATAACTCACCTCCGGGCGGCGCAACAATTCGGCCAGGTTGTATTCATGCTCGATGGCTTTGCCCAGCACGCGCTGCGACTCGGCCGCTTCCAGGTTTTTCGGGCTGACCCAGATCGCCCGCAGCCGCTGTGTTTCACATGAAACAGCATCGCGTTTTCGACAAAATGCAGCCCAGCGCACATCATCGACCAGACCGAGCTGACGTCCGGTTTCGGTCAGGCGCGCATCGGCGTTGTCCTCGCGCAACTGCAGCCGGAATTCGGCGCGGCTGGTGAACATGCGGTAAGGTTCGGTGACGCCCTTGGTGATCAGGTCATCTACCATGACCCCGAGGTAAGCCTGGTCACGCGCGGGCAGCCAGCAATCTGCCGGGTAGTCAATCCGGCCGGCAGCGCTGGCGGCAGCATTGCCACCGCCCATCGCGCGCACCTGCAGCGCGGCATTGATGCCGGCAAACAGGCCTTGCGCGGCGGCCTCCTCGTATCCGGTGGTGCCGTTGATCTGTCCGGCAAAAAACAGCCCTGAAATCGCCCGGGTCTCAAACGTGCTGCGGAGTTGCCGTGGGTCGAAATAATCGTATTCAATCGCGTAACCCGGCCGCAACAAATGGGCGTTTTCCAGTCCGGCCATGCTGCGCACCAAGGCAAATTGAATATCAAATGGCAAGCTGGTGCTGATGCCGTTGGGGTAATACTCGTGGGTGTTCAGGCCTTCTGGCTCCAAAAAAATCTGGTGGCTGTCCTTGTCGGCAAAGCGGTTGATCTTGTCCTCGACACTCGGGCAATAGCGCGGCCCTACCCCTTCAATCTTGCCGGTGAACAGCGGGCTGCGGTCCAGGCCGCTGCGGATGATGTCGTGGGTGCGCTGGTTGGTGTGGGTGATCCAGCACGACATCTGCGCCGGGTGCTGCTCGGGTCGGCCCAGAAAGCTGAACACCGGTACCGGCCCGTGCGGCGCGCCACCGGCACCAACGATGCCAGCGGACATTCCATCACCGGCTTGCTCGGTGCATTTGCCAAAGTCAATCGAGCGGCCATCAATACGCGGCGGCGTGCCGGTTTTCAGGCGGCCTTGCGGCAATTGGAGTTCTTTCAGGCGCGCGCTCAAAGACACGGCGGGCGGATCGCCGGCCCGCCCTGCCGCGTAGTTGTTCAGACCGACATGGATCTTGCCATCGAGAAAAGTGCCGGCCGTCAGCACCACCGTGCTGGCACCAAACCGGATGCCGACCTGCGTCACGGCACCCGCCACCCGATCCCCTTCGATCACCAAGTCATCGACTGCCTGCTGAAACAGCCACAGATTGGCCTGATTTTCCAGCCGACGACGAATCGCCGCCTTGTACAAAATCCGGTCGGCCTGGGCGCGGGTGGCGCGCACCGCCGGGCCTTTGCTTGAATTCAGGATGCGAAACTGGATGCCGCCCTCGTCGGTGGCAGCGGCCATGGCGCCGCCGAGCGCATCCACCTCTTTGACCAGATGGCCTTTGCCAATGCCGCCAATCGACGGGTTACAGCTCATCTGTCCGAGCGTTTCGATGTTGTGTGTCAGCAGCAGGGTTTTGCAGCCCATGCGGGCAGCAGCCAGCGCCGCCTCGGTGCCGGCATGGCCACCGCCGATGACGATCACGTCGAAATGGATTGGATAAAGCATGGTGGTCAATCGAAATGGGGCAATATGAAAATGGCGCTTGCCCGGCACCGGCACGACTCGCGGTAATTTTACCGAAGCCCGATAAAAACCAGCGGCTGGTGCCAGGCGGCTGGTGGATTGAAATTTGCGAAGACAATCATCGCAACCCCAGTCTGGAGCCGGACCACCATGCCGCAGCGCAGGCGATTGCCGGCATCGCCACGACTGTCACGCCGACCATGGCAAAAGAAACCGGAACAAATATGCAGCTTGACTTTTTCAATGACAGCCAAAGCGTCGTACTGCGCAACGATGTCATCGTGGCGATTGAGCAGTGCGACCTGCCTGGCGCGCGCCTGGCCCTGCAAACACTTGGTCAGCATGACCCGCAAGACCAGCACCAAAACGCCTTGGGTTTGCTGATCGAGACCCTGGCCGCCCGGACAGCGACCGAGTTTCGTGATCACGCTGCCCTGCATCTCGCTTGCCAGGCTTTGCGCCATGACATCACGGCCGCAGCACAGGGCAGCCTCGGCGAGCCGGGTGCCAGCATCTGGCTGCGGCTGCGCTGGCAGGAGCTGGCTGGGCGCGCTGCGCCGCTGGCCTATCGCGGGGACCACAGCGATGACCATGCGGCACCGCTATGGCTGTGTGCCGGAGACTGGCAGGCGGCGTTGGATGCGGTGGCGCGCATCGCGTCCTGGCGGCGCATTCCGGCACCCTTGTCATGGATGCTGCACGCCCGGCTGAAATTGCAGGGCTTGCAGGCCAACTGGGGTTTGCTTGCCGAGTTGGCTTGGCTGTCACCGGGCCGGCTGGATCAGGTGATGGCCCAGGCCGCCGATCCAATCCTGCAGCAGTGGGTCAGCCAATTCGAGCAGAAGTTTGACGGAACCGGCGAATCCAGTGAGCTGGCGTGGTTGCCGGCCTGGCTGCTGACCGAACGTCCCGGCCTGGCACCGCACCTGGCTTGGACTTTGAACAAAGTTATCCCATCCAACTGTTTTCAGTTGGCGATCGGATAGTGAAATTTCGACGAGGAGGAAGCTTTATGCGTCCTCTTTCTTGGGAATTTTGATTTTTTTTCCCTTCAATACGACGGGATGCC
>CAIQOO010000048.1 GCA_903873485.1 uncultured beta proteobacterium
ATCGCCGGCGGCTTGGCGGCACATCCTGCTAAATGGACACTACACGTTCCAGAGCGGCGGCAAGATGATCGACTTGGACGAGATACTGGCAGGGCTGGATTTGGGGTGACGGAATTTTCGGCGGTTCCGGCGTACAACCCCAAGTGGCGAAAAATGCCGTTCCCCGGTGTTTCATTCCCCGGTCTTGCCTTGAATGTCAATAGCGGCCTTTGTACCCTGCTGTACTGTAAATGGCTGATTTACCAATGAAAAAGGCCTTCAAAAATCACTCTTTGAAGGCCTTTGTACTGTCTGTTGGTCGGGGCGAAAGGATTCGAACCTTCGACCCTCTGGTCCCAAACCAGATGCGCTACCAGGCTGCGCTACGCCCCGACATTGGTATTGTAATTGCACATGTCCAGGGTTCACGGCGCAAACGCTTCAAGGCTTTGCGTCTTGTGGACTTTTTAACCTGGTCCATCACGTCATCGTGCCGAAGTCAGGTAAAACCGGCAGTCATCAAACAACTATGCTTGCATCGTGAACATCCATAGCCCTCCTATTCCCAGACTAAACCTGGCCTCAGTGTTTCCATCGGTTAACCAGGCTTGGGGTGCTGACTCGATGGCACCCGGATTGTTGTGTGCGGGCGGTGATTTGTCGGTTGAGCGTCTCAAGAATGCGTACCAGCGAGGCATTTTCCCGTGGTTTAACAACCATCAGCCAATTTTGTGGTGGAGCCCGGACCCCCGAATGGTTCTGAAAATCGCCGACTTCCGATTGCACCCTTCGCTGAGAAAGACCGTGCGAAAGTTCGCCCGCGCCGCCAACTGCCAAGTTCGCGTCGATTTTGCCTTTGAACAGGTCATCATCGGCTGTGCCACAACTGCCCGCGATGGACAGCCTGGCACCTGGATCCTGCCCGAGATGGTCAAAGCTTACCTGGCGTTTCATCGGGCAGGCTTTGCCCACAGCGTCGAAACCTGGGTCAATGATGAATTGGTCGGAGGGCTGTATTTTGTGGCCATAGGCCAGGCCGTGTTTGGTGAATCGATGTTTCACAGAGTCACCGACGGCTCGAAAATCGCCCTGGTCGCCCTGGCCTGCATGTGCCGCCATTTCAATATTGATCAAATTGACTGCCAGCAAAACACGCGCCATCTCGCGTCTTTTGGTGCTGCGGAAATCAGCAGAGACATTTTTTCCCAAGCGGTCCAGCAACGGGTATCGGTTCCCGGGCCAGATTGGCATTTCACGCCAGCTTGCTGGAACGCAGTGGCCGCGACGAAATCATCATGAAATGACTACCTGCGCCAACCCTGACCACTCAGAACTTGAGTATTACACCACTGCAGTCTATCCCTGCAGTTACATTGACGGACAAACCGCCAGGTCTCAGGTGGCAGCACCGCGCGAAGTGATCGACGCTACAGTTTACAACGCACTGATTCAGCAAGGTTTTCGGCGCAGCGGCCCTTTTGTTTATCGCCCACGTTGTGACCTTTGCCAGGCATGCCAGTCCATGCGCCTGAACGTCAGGAACTTTGTCGCCAACCGAAGCCAGAAACGCGCCTGGTTGAAACATGCCGGCCTGAAGGCGACGGTGATGGCACCAAGCTTTCGCGATGAACACTATTTGCTCTATTCTCGTTATCAAGAAGCCCGTCACGCTGACGACGGCATGGATTTGGATGATGTCGGTCAATATGTAGATTTTCTGGTCAGCACCAATGTTGCTTCCATGATGGTCGAGTTCCGCCAACCGTTGCCCGGCAATGATCTGGGTGAACTCAAGATGGTCTCCATCATCGATCAACTTGATGATGGCCTGTCGGCGGTTTACACTTTTTTTGAGTCGGAGCCAGGGCAAAGTTTTGGCACCTTCAATGTTCTTTGGCAAGTCAGGCTGGCACAAACACTGGGGTTGAAGCATCTATACCTGGGTTACTGGATAGAAAAGTGCGGCAAGATGTCCTATAAAACCCGTTTTAAACCCTACGAGTTGTTCATCAATGGAAAATGGGATGGCGCATGATTTTCACCAAGTAAAATGGTGCCTGTTTAAGTAGGATGGCGCATGCGAAAAGCAGATTCGGGAATTCCAGCCGCACCCACGGTTCAAGTGATTGAACGAATGTTCACGCTGCTAGATGTGCTGGCCTCCCGCGAAGAAGCGATTTCGTTGAAGGAAATCAGTGAAAAGGCTGGGCTGCATCCGTCCACAACGCACCGAATCCTGAACGACCTGACCACTGGGAGATTTGTTGAGCGACCCCAGGCGGGCAGCTATCGCCTTGGATTGCGGCTGCTTGAACTTGGCAACCTGGTCAAAAACCGGCTGAATGTACGCGATGCGGCTCTTGAACCGATGCGGGAGTTGCATCGTCTAACGCAGCAGCCGGTGAACCTGAGCATGCGCCAAGGTGACGAGATAATTTACGTTGAGCGGGCTTATAGCGAGCGCTCGGGCATGCAAGTCATTCGCGCTATCGGAGGCCGTGCACCATTGCACCTGACCTCGGTTGGAAAACTGTTTCTGGCAGCCGACGATACGATGAAGATCAGAAACTATGCCACTCGAACGGGCTTGGGCGGTCACACCAAGAACAGTTTGACGCAGTTGCCCACACTGGAAAAAGAACTGGCAAAAGTGCGCCGGGATGCCTATGCCACCGACAATGAGGAACTCGAGCTTGGGGTACGCTGCATGGCGGCCGGCATTTACGACGACCAAGGAAAGTTGGTTGCGGGCCTGTCCATTTCGGCACCGGCAAGCCGACTTGAAGATGCCTGGCTGCCAAAACTCAGGGCCACTGCCGAGGAAATTTCTCGCAACCTGGGTTACCGGCCGAATTGAGGACTTTTCGCAAACCTTGAGGCTGTGTGAGTGGTGACGGGTTCAAGTACCCAAACCGGGCAGATCGCCGTGCATTTGAGCACCATCAGTGGCCGACTCGATCCAGCGGCGAACTCGCTCGGCATCGCCAATCCGGCTAAGCTTGCCCGCCGAATCCAGAAACACCATGATGAGCTTACGCCCGGCAACTTTGGCTTGCATGACCAGACATTGGCCCGCTTCAGAGATGTAGCCTGTTTTCTGCAAGCCAATATCCCATGCAGGGTTTTTCACCAGCCGATTGGTATTGTTGAACTGCAGCGTGCGCGCTCCGACTTCAACCTGAAAACTCGGCGAGGTAGTCAATTCACGCAACAAGGGATGACCATGCGCAACGTCAACCAGTTTGACTAGGTCACGTGCACTGGATTGATTGTTGCTCGACAAACCGGTCGGCTCAACATAATGTGTGTCTTTCATGCCGAGCGCCCGCGCTTTGGCATTCATCAATGAAGTGAAGACACTCAGCCCACCCGGGTAGGTTCTTCCGAGGGCGTGGGCCGCACGGTTCTCGCTCGACATCAAGGCCAAGTGCAGCAATTCGCCACGGCTCAAGACACTGCCGACCCGCAAACGCGAGGAACTGCCTTTTTCGGTATCGACATCTTCTTGCGACACGGTGATCATTTCATCCATCGGCAACCTGGCCTCGCTAACAATCAAGCCGGTCATAAGCTTGGTCAATGAGGCTATGGGCAAAATCGCTTTGTCATTTTTGCTGAACAGCACTTCGCTGGTATCTTGGTCAACCACCAGTGCCACGCTGGATTTCAGGTGGAGTTCATCCGACTGCGTATGCAGCCCGGCCATCTGACCGAAGGAAGCTATTGGAACTGAAACTACAACGGCACGACGCGCCACAATTTTGCGTTTCTTGACTTTGGCAACCACGCTGACGCGTTTCTTCTGAACGTTTACTGTCTTTTTCAACTTGGACACATGGGCTTTGCTGCTTGCCGCATGCGCCTGTGGCATAACGGAAAAGACTACCAGTCCAAGCATGCAAAACAGCCATATCACACGACGGATTTGCATCCCACATGCGCTATTGCAACAAATTGTCATGGTCTGCTTCCTGTCATGTTGATTTTGATGACGCGAGTTTATACTGAAAAAGCCTCGCAGCAACAAGTACTTGCGAGACTTTCTTAAACCACGTATTGCAATTTATCCCTGTGCCGAAACCCGGTCAGCCTGACTGTGCAATTTGTTCAGCGCACTCAGGTAGGCCTTGGCTGAAGCGACCACGATATCCGGGTCTGCGCCCACGCCATTAACGATCCGGCCACTGTGTTGCAAGCGCACCGTGACCTCGCCTTGACTTTCGGTTGATCCGCTAATGGCATTCACCGAGTAGAGCACCATTTCGGCACCACTTTTGACATTGGCTTCAATCGCCTTGAGTGATGCATCCACCGGGCCGTTTCCATTGGAGGTGCCGGTCACTTCTTTGCCAGCAATCGTCATGATCACGGTTGCTTGCGGCATTTCACCGGTTTCGCTGTGCTGCGCCAGCGACACAAAGGCAAATTGCTCTTTGCCCAGTGCAACACTCTCTTCGCTCACCAAAGCCAGTATGTCTTCGTCAAATATTTCACTTTTGCGATCAGCAAGTTCCTTGAATTTTGCAAATGCCAAGTTGGTTTCGGTTTCGCTCTCCATTTGGACGCCAAGCTCGAGCAAACGTTGCTTGAATGCATTTCGCCCACTGAGCTTGCCAAGAACGATTTTGTTGGCGGTCCAGCCGACATCTTCGGCGCGCATGATTTCATAAGTGTCACGTGCCTTCAAAATGCCGTCCTGATGGATACCGGACGCATGGGCAAATGCATTGGCACCCACAACCGCCTTGTTTGGCTGAACCACAAATCCGGTGGTCTGACTGACCATGCGGCTGGCTGCCAAAATCTGCGTGGCATCGACAGACATGTCAAGGCCGAAATAGTCGCGCCGCGTGCGCACCGCCATGACCACCTCTTCCAGGCTGCAATTGCCGGCACGCTCACCCAAGCCATTGATGGTGCATTCAATCTGGCGCGCTCCACCGATCTTGACACCGGCGAGCGAGTTGGCAACTGCCATGCCAAGGTCGTTGTGGCAATGCACCGACCAAATAGCCTTGTCGGAATTCGGAATCCGCTGGCGAAGATTTTTGATGAAGTTTCCGTACAGTTCGGGGATGGCATAACCGACCGTGTCAGGCACATTGATGGTGGTTGCTCCCTCGTTGATCACCGCCTCAATCACGCGGCACAGGAAGTCTTCATCGCTGCGATAGGCATCTTCGGGGCTGAACTCTACGTCGGACAACAGGTTACGGGCAAAACGTACCGCTTGGCGGGCCTGCTCGAAAACCTGGTCCGGCGTCATGCGCAGCTTTTTTTCCATGTGCAACGCAGAGGTCGCAATGAAGGTGTGAACACGCGCACTGTTGGCGTTTTTCAAGGCCTCGGCAGCCAATGAAATGTCACGGTCATTGGCGCGAGACAGGGAACAAATGGTTGAATCCTTGATCGTGTTGGCAATTGTTCTGATCGCTTCAAAGTCGCCATTTGAACTCGCCGCAAAGCCGGCTTCAATCACATCTACTTTCAGTCGTTCCAATTGACGGGCAATCCGAAGTTTTTCGTCGCGCGTCATGGATGCACCCGGAGACTGCTCGCCATCACGCAAGGTGGTGTCAAAAATCACTAATTTGTCTGCCATGTCGTTACTCCTGTTTTTCAATTGAATCATGATAAAAATTTGCCGCCACAACCCAACAAAAAAGCCCGCTGCTGTGGCAAACGGGCTTTTTTGTTGATGCAGTCAAACGCTAGCAACGCCACCCGTTAGGCGGTAGTCCTAGAGATGACAATTGGGTGTGCATGGCATCAATGTAACACATGTTTTTTATCAGAGTCCGGGCCAAGCTACTTGTGAAGGCCCGCTTCTTCGGGTTCGTCCTTGGACGTGCTGATCACGCTGGTCGGAATACCTTTGGCCTTGCGCCAAAAGTACAACACATAGCCACTCAGACCATAAATAACAAAAATGCTGAACATCACGATGGGCGGATCGATATTAATCACCGCAATGCCAATGGCGATCATGACAATGACCACAAAGGGCACGCTTCGCTTCACATGAACGTCTTTGAAACTGTAAAACGGAACGTTCGTCACCATTGTCAAACCTGAATACAGCGCCACAAAAAACATCGGCCACGCCAAGTTGACGACCGAAAAACCGAAGTCTGGGGCAACCCAGATAAAGCCGGCGACCAGCGCTGCCGCAGCCGGTGACGGCAATCCTTGAAAGTAACGCTTGTCAACCACAGCCGTATTGACATTGAAGCGTGCTAGGCGCAGCGCAGCGCAAGCACAATAGACAAATGCCGCAATCCAGCCCCAGCGACCCAGGCCTTTGAGCGCCCAGACATAAGCAATCAATGCCGGTGCAGCACCAAACGAAACCATGTCAGACAGCGAGTCCATCTGCTCGCCAAAAGCACTTTGGGTGTTGGTCATGCGGGCCACCCGCCCATCCAGACTATCGAGAATCATGGCGCAAAAGATGCCAATGGCCGCCTGATCAAAACGTCCGTTAATTGCCATGACAACCGCATAAAACCCGCCAAACAATGCGGCCAGGGTGAAAAGATTCGGCAGTATGTAGATACCTTTTCGCCGCTTTTTGCCCAACACTGCGCCTTGTTCGTCAATAACCGGGGTGTTCACGTCTTCCATTCATCATGCCTTGTTATGTCAACCCATAGTAACAAAAGGCCACCAAGGTGGCCTTTTGTTCCGGCAAGCGTGAAACTCAATTGCGAGTTTGATCAACCAGCTTATTTTTGGCGATCCACGGCATCATGGCACGCAACTGGGCGCCCACCACTTCGATCTGGTGATCGGCAATGCTGCGACGACGCGCCGTCATGCTGGGGTAGTTGGTGCGACCTTCCAGAATAAACATTTTGGCGTAATCACCATTTTGAATACGTTTCAAGGCATTGCGCATGGCTTCACGGCTTTGCGCATTGATCACCTCGGGTCCGGTGACATACTCACCATACTCGGCATTGTTCGAGATCGAGTAGTTCATGTTGGCAATGCCGCCTTCATAGATCAGATCCACGATCAGTTTCAACTCGTGCAGACACTCAAAGTAGGCCATTTCAGGCGCATAACCAGCCTCAACCAGGGTCTCATAACCCATCTTGATCAACTCGACTGCACCACCGCACAACACTGCCTGCTCGCCAAACAGGTCGGTCTCGGTTTCTTCCTTGAAGTTGGTCTCGATGATGCCCGCCTTGCCGCCACCGTTGGCCATGGCATACGACAAGGCCAAATCGCGTGCCTTGCCGGTTTTGTCCTGGTGAATGGCAATCAGATGTGGCACACCGCCACCCTGGGTGTAAGTGTTGCGCACGGTATGGCCAGGAGCCTTGGGGGCGACCATCCAGACATCCAGATCGGCGCGCGGCACCACCTGGTTGTAGTGCACGTTAAATCCGTGGGCAAACACCAGTGAGGCACCCGGCTTGATGTTGGGCGCAACATGGTTGCTGTAAACCTCGGCAATCTGCTCATCGGGCAACAGGATCATCACCACGTCTGCCATCTTCACGGCATCGTTGACTTCCATCACGGTCAGGCCGGCCTTGCCAACCTTGTCCCAGGAACCACCACCTTTGCGCAAACCCACCACCACCTTGACACCGCTGTCATTCAGATTCTGGGCATGAGCATGGCCCTGACTGCCATAACCAATGATGGCGACTGTCTTGCCCTTGATCAGGCTCAAATCACAATCTTTATCGTAAAAAACTTTCATTTATGCTCCGTTATAAAAATAAATGGTCTTGCGGGACAGATCTTTAGCTCTGCCCCCAACTGACTAGACGCGCAAAATGCGTTCGCCGCGACCGATGCCGCTGGAACCGGTTCGAACGGTTTCCAAAATCGCCCCACGTTCGATGGCCGCTAGAAACGCATCGTTCTTGGACTGATCGCCGGTTAACTCGATGGTGTAACTCCGCTCGGTCACATCAATGATGCGTCCCCGGAAAATATCGGCCATGCGCTTCATTTCCTCACGCTCCTTGCCTACCGCACGCACCTTGACCATCATCAACTCGCGCTCGGTATAGGCACCTTCGGTCAGATCGACCACCTTGACAACTTCAATCAGCCGGTTCAGGTGCTTGGTGATTTGTTCAATGACCTCTTCCGAACCCTCGGTCTGTATCGTCATGCGGGACAAGCTCGGGTCCTCGGTCGGCGCCACGGTGAGCGACTCGATGTTGTAGCCACGGGCGGAAAACAGGCCCACCACACGGGACAGCGCACCCGGTTCGTTTTCCAGCAAAACTGCAATGATATGTTTCATGATTATGGGACTCCTCTTTTCGCTGCCCTCCCCCTGAGGCGGTAACCACAGGGCTTGGCAGGCAATAGATTCATCAGGATTGAGTTGTAGGATTGGGTTAAATATGTTCCATGCTGAGCAGCATTTCAGTGATTCCCTTGCCGGCCTGCACCATCGGGAACACGTTCTCGGTGGGATCGGTACGGATATCGAGGAATACTGTGCGGTCTTTCAACCTGCGCGCTTCACGCAAGGCTGGTTCAACATCTTCTGCGCGCTCAACCAGCAAACCCACATGCCCATAGGCCTCGGCAAGCTTGACAAAATCTGGCAGCGCATTCATGTAGGTTTGGCTATAGCGGCCTTCGTACTCCAATTCCTGCCACTGGCGCACCATCCCAAGGAAGCGGTTGTTGAGCGCCAGTATCTTGATCGGCGTGTTGTATTGCAAACAGGTTGACAGTTCCTGAATGCACATTTGCACCGAACCGTCACCCGTGATGCAAAACACCTCGCTGTCCGGTTTCGCCAATTTGATACCCATGGCGTAGGGAAGACCGACACCCATGGTGCCCAGGCCACCAGAGTTGATCCAGCGTCTGGGTTCATCAAAATGGTAATACTGGGCGGCCCACATCTGATGCTGACCAACGTCCGAAGTGATGTAAACATCGGAATCCTTGGTCATGTTCCACAGAGTTTCCACCACATACTGCGGCTTGATCACACCGTTTTGACCCGGGTCATATTTAAGACACTGGCTACTGCGCCACTCCTCAATAGTGTTCCACCAGGCAGCCAGCGCATCGGCATCGGGCTTGATGCTGCTTTCCTTGATCATGGCAATCATCTCGGACAGCACCTCTTTGGCATCACCCACAATCGGAATATCGACCCTGACGCGCTTGGAAATACTTGACGGATCAACGTCAATATGAATGATCTTGCGCTCGTTCTGTGAAAAATGTTTGGGGTTGCCAATCACCCGGTCGTCAAAACGTGCGCCAATGGCGATCAACACATCGCAGTTCTGCATGGCATTGTTGGCCTCTACCGTGCCATGCATGCCCAACATGCCAAGAAACTTGCGATCCGTGGCCGGGTAGGCCCCAAGACCCATGAGCGTGTTGGTACAGGGGTAGCCGAGCATGTCCACGAATTGGCGCAGCTCGCTGGAGGCATTGCTCAACAGCACACCACCACCGGTGTAAATGTAGGGACGTTTGGCCGCCAGCAGCAACTGCAAAGCCTTGCGAATTTGCCCGCCATGGCCTTTGCGCACCGGGTTATACGAGCGCATCTCGATGGTTTCCGGGTAACCGTGGTAAGGCACCTTCTTGAACGACACATCTTTGGGAATGTCCACCACCACCGGGCCGGGACGGCCACTGCGGGCAATGTGAAACGCCTTCTTCAGGGTGAGAACCAGATCGCGTGCGTCCTTGACCAGAAAATTGTGCTTGACGACCGGGCGCGTGATGCCCACCGTGTCGCACTCCTGGAAAGCATCCATGCCAATCGCATGAGTTGGCACCTGACCACTGATGATGACCATCGGAATGCTGTCCATATAGGCCGTCGCAATGCCGGTAACAGCATTGGTGGCGCCCGGACCCGAGGTTACCAGCGCAACCCCCACATCACCGGTCGCCCGTGCATAGCCATCTGCCGCATGCACGGCAGCCTGTTCGTGGCGCACCAGTACATGTTTGAAACTGCTTTGCTTGAACACCGCATCGTAAATGTGCAGCACCGCGCCGCCCGGATAACCCCAGACGTATTTGACGTTTTCGGCCTGCAGCACCTTGACCAGAATCTCGGCACCTCTGAGCTCCTCAACGGGGGCAACTGGCTCGGATTTTCCTGGCTGTGCGGGAGAAGAATTTGACACCGAAACAATTTCGGATTTTGATATTTCCATGATGAACCTTTGTGAATTTCTCTGACGAAAAACCTTGGGGTGCTTCTTTGCAAACACTTGTGGCCTTGCATTGAAACTTAGGACCAACGCCACAGACGCATTGATTATTTCGCCAGACCTTGACCCGTTTGCTTTAATTTGCAGCTTGAATTATCGCATCACGACAAGCGGTGAACCCGCATTCTGCAGTGCAATAATGCGAAACTTGGCCGCTGCCCACTTGTCACAACCCAAAAGCAGTCATCGATCTTCACAAAAAAAGCTGTCATTGGCTACTCCTGCAGAACTCTCGGACTTCCTGAAAAGCGTTGAAAGGCGAGCCTTCAAACGCGCGGTCTATCATGTTCGCAATGATGAGTCGGCACTCGATATTGTTCAAGACAGCATGATGAAACTCGCCGAGCATTATGGTCACAAGCCCCCCGATGAACTCCCTTTGCTGTTTCAGCGCATACTTTCCAATTGCACGCTCGACTGGTTCAGACGACAAAAAGTCAGGAACGCCCTTTTCTCTCCTTTTAGCGACTTTCAAACGTCATCGGAAGACGAGGAATTTGATGTTCTTGAAACCCTTTCAGACAGCATGGAATTGGCGCAGGCTGACAACCCTGAAACCAGCGCCCAGCGTCGCCAGACTTTAATTGCCATTGAAGCGGAACTTTTATCGCTGCCAGACCGTCAACGAGAGGCCTTTCTCATGCGTTATTGGGAAGATATGAATGTGGCGGAAACCGCTGCGGCCATGGGTTGCTCCGAAGGCAGTGTCAAAACCCATTGTTCCCGCGCTGTCCACGCCTTGTCAAATGCACTCCGGTCAAAAGGGATAAAGCCATGAACCACCCCCGCTCCATCTCAAACCAATCCATGGCCGATCGCTTCGGTGCGCAGATTGCCCAGCGGCTCTCTGGCGCGAGCAATGATCTGCCCTACGACATCTCCGAGCGACTGCGTGCGGCCAGGGTGCAGGCGGTCGAAAAGCGCAAATGGGTATTGGCACAAGGCGCCAGTGAGTTGTTCCACAACAGCCACTCTGGCACACTGATCGCCGGTCATGGTCACTCAAGCTGGTGGAGTCGTCTGGGGGCGCTTGGTCTTTTGCTGACGCTGGTGCTGGGGCTTTTTGCCATCGACGTGATCCAGGACGAACTGGGGGCGCGCGAACTGGCCGATATCGATGCCGCACTGCTGACCGATGACTTGCCGCCGGCAGCTTACCTGGATGCCGGATTTGCCCAATTCTTGAAAACCAACCATCGACAGGAACCCTAAGCTTGAACCTCCCGAATCTGCCAGACACTTGCCACAGCGGTGTCCGTCTGGTCCAAAGCAAAACCTGGTTCAGCGCCAATTGGCGCCTTCTGGTGGCCTGCCTGCTGAACCTGTGGCTGCTGCTGCCCTGGCAGCCAAGCCTGGCGCAAACCAGCCCGGCTTCAGCGCCCACCGTCAATACGAAACCGCCACCACCGAGGCCGACAACCGGCCTGACCTTGCCGACAACCTTTACCGGTTTGGACTGGAATGCATTGACACCCGCACAGCAGCTTGCCTTGCGGCCGCTGGCTGGCAAGTGGAATGACCTGAACGACCAGCAGAAGCGCAAATGGATATCGCTCAGCACCAACTTCACCCTGATGACGCCTAGCGATCAGGCGCGGCTGCATACCCGTATGGCGCAATGGGCGGCGCTTAGCCCCAAGCAGCGCGAACAAGCCCGGCTGAACTTTGCCGAAGTGCAAAAAATTGCGCCGGAGCAAAAAACCGAAAAATGGCAGGCCTACCAGGCCCTGCCACCCGAGGAAAAGCAAAAACTCGCCACCGTGCCACGTCCCAAAGCACCCAGCACCGCCCTGGCAGCCAAGCCGACAGCACCTGGCAAACTCAACCCGATGCCGTTGCAACCAGCCACCGGCGGGGGTGCCATCAGCACATCAGCCCAGCCGGTGCCCGGTAATATCGCGCTGCCGGCAAGTCAGGCGCGTGCCAGCGCGCCGCAACCGACGGCCAGCGATGATGTTCCAAAACCCTGAAACCGGTGCCAACGTGCCAGTGCCGGCCCCCAGCCTGGCACGCCGCATGGCCTGCTGGCTATATGAAGGGATGTTGTTGTTTGGCGTCATGTTCATCGCGGGCTATTTGTTTGGCACCCTGAGCCAGACCAAAAACGCGCTGGACAACCGCCATGCCCTGCAAGGCTTTTTGTTCGTGGTGTTCGGCATTTACTTTGGCTGGCTGTGGTCGATGGGCCAAACCTTGGCGATGAAGACCTGGCATATCTGCGTGGTGGACCGCTGCGGCCAGCGCCTGACACAAGGTCGGGCGCTGCTGCGTTACGTGTGGAGCTGGCTCTGGGTGCTGCCGCCCCTGACGGCTTCCTGGGGGTTTGATCTGCCGGCGGCTGAAGCTGCGGTCATCACCATCGGCTGGATCGCCATCTGGGCCGTGTTGAGCCGCTTCCACCCGCAGCGCCAGTTTTGGCACGATGCGCTGGCCGGCACCCAACTGATGAATGCACTGCCTCGCAAAACCTGAGTCAGATGGCGGTTTCGTCCATTTCGCCGGTGCGGATGCGAACCACCCGCTCGACGCTGGTGACAAATATCTTGCCGTCGCCAATTTTGCCGGTACGCGCGGCCTTGACGATGGCATCGACACAATTGTCCACATCGTCGGTCTTGACCACCACTTCAATCTTGACCTTGGGCAAAAAGTCCACCACATATTCGGCACCACGGTACAACTCGGTATGTCCCTTCTGGCGCCCAAATCCCTTGACTTCGGTAACCGTCAGGCCAGTGACGCCACATTCGGCCAGTGCCTCGCGCACTTCTTCAAGCTTGAAAGGTTTGACGATGGCGGTGATTTGTTTCATGATTTTCCTTTTTTAAAAACGGTGGTCGCCGAAAATTGCACGACTGCACCACGATTGTGCATGAAGTTGCGGGCTTTTCAGGCCCGGAATCGGTTGGTGATCGGGTAGCGCCAATCCTTGCCAAAACTGCGGTGCGTGACCCGAATGCCCACCGGTGACTGGCGTCGTTTGTACTCGTTGATCTTGATCAGGCGGGTCACCCGCTCGACATCGGCGCTGGCAAAACCGGCGGCAATGATGTCGTCGATGCTCTCGTCGTTTTCCATGTAGCGCTGCAAAATCGCATCCAGCACTTCATAGGGTGGCAGGCTGTCCTGGTCGGTTTGGTCGGGCCGCAGTTCAGCGCTCGGTGGCCGGGTGATGATGCGCTCGGGAATCGGTTGCTGACCGGTGCCATAAGGGTCATGGGCGTTGCGCCAGCGTGCCAACTGAAACACGGTGGTTTTGGCCAAGTCCTTGATGACGGCAAAACCGCCCGCCATGTCGCCGTACAGGGTGCAATAGCCGGTGGCCATTTCAGACTTGTTGCCGGTGGTCAGCACAATGCTGCCAAACTTGTTGGACAGTGCCATCAGCAGCGTGCCGCGAATCCGGGCCTGGATGTTTTCTTCGGTGGTGTCTTCGGCCAGGCCGCTGAATTCCTGGCTGAGCGTGGCTTTGAAGGCTTCAAACTCGGGCACGATCGACAACTCGTCATACCGCACCCCAAGCCGCTTCGCCATGTCGCGTGCATCAATCCAACTGATGTCGGCGGTGTAGGGTGACGGCATCATCAGCGCACGCACCCGGTCTTTGCCGAGTGCGTCCACCGCCACCGCCAGCACCAGCGCCGAATCGATGCCGCCTGACAAGCCCAGCAGCACCGAAGGAAAGCCGTTTTTGCCAATGTAGTCCCGCACGCCCAGCACCAGGGCATCCCACAAATCGGCATCGGCCGTGCGATCAGGTGCTATCGTTGCTTCTAATTTTATAGCTGACAGCGCACGGCTGGTATGGACTAGCAGGCTATTTTCTATAAAACTCGGGGCCCGTCCAGCCAGTGTGCCGCAGGCGTTGAGCGCAAACGAATGGCCCTCAAACACCACCTCATCTTGCCCGCCGACCAAGTGTGCATAGACCAGCGGCAAGCCGCATTCCAGCACCCGCTCACGCATCATCAACTCGCGCTCATTGCCCTTGCCAATATGAAAGGGCGATGCATTGATGACCGCCAGCAGTTCGGCACCGGCTTGGCGGGTCAGCCGCGCCGGGGCTTCAAACCAGGCATCTTCGCAAATCAGCAAGCCCACCCGGACGCTGTGACCCGGCGCGCCGGCCTCAAACACGCAGACATCGGTACCCGGCGCGAAATAACGCCGCTCATCAAACACCTGGTAGTTGGGCAGTTCCCGCTTGGCATAGGTGGCGACCACCAGGCCTTCGCGCAGCACGCTGGCCGCGTTGAAACGCCCGGGCACTGCCACCGAGCGGGTGCGACTGCCGCCGCCGGTCGGGTGGCCCACCACCAGACAAAGGTCTTTCAGGTGCGCCAAGGCATCCGCCAGCGCTTTCACGGCATCATCGCAGGCGGCAATAAAGGCCGGGCGCAAAAACAGGTCTTCGGCGGCATAGCCGCAAATCGACAGCTCCGGGGTCAGCACCAGCCGGGCACCGTCCTGGTAGGCAGCCGTGGCCGCGTCGATAATTTTTCTTGAATTGCCGGCCAGATCGCCCACCACCAGGTTGAGTTGGGCAATGCAGAGTATGAGTGACATGAAAGCTACTGATAAATGATGGAAAAACAGACCATTCGGGATGCCGATGATTATGTCATTCGGGTGCTTGATTCACCGCTGGATGTGGATGCCAGTGCCTGGAACCAACTGCTGTTGATCCAAAGCCAGCCTACACCGTTCATGCGGCACGAGTTTCTCAATGCCCTGCACACCAGTGGCTGCGCCAGCGCCGACACCGGCTGGACACCCAAGTTTTTTCTGCTGGAGCGCCACGGCGAGTTGCAGGCGGCCTGCGTGATCTACCTCAAGTCGCACTCGGAGGGAGAATTTGTCTTTGACTGGGGCTGGGCACGCGCCTACCAGCAGCATGGGCTGGCCTACCACCCGAAGGCCGTATGCGCCGTGCCGTTCATTCCGGTGCCGGGTACCCGGCTGCTGGCCACGTCGCAGCCAGCGCGGCAGTTGTTGGCCGAGGTGCTGCTGAACTGGTGCGCGCAGCAGCATCTCTCGGGCCTGCACCACCTGTTTGTCAGCGACGAGGACCTGACCGCCTGTCAGCAGGCCGGCATGTTGCTGCGCCATACCGTGCAGTTCCACTGGACCAACACCGATCCCGGATATGCCAGCTTTGACGCCTTTCTGGCCACCCTGTCACAAGACAAGCGCAAGAAAATCCGGCAAGAGCGGCGCAAGGTAGCCGAGGCCAGCGTGACGTTTCGGGTGCTGCAAGGCCGCGGCATCAGCGCGGATGACTGGGATTTTTTCTACCGCTGCTACCAGCGCACCTACCTGGAGCATGGCAACCCGCCCTATTTCAACCGCGACTTCTTTGCCCGCATGGCAACTGACATGCCAGAACACTGGCTGCTGTTTATCGCCTTGCAGCAGGATCGGCCAATTGCTTCAAGTTTGGTAGCTATCAACGCAAGCTGCATAAGGGCTAGAGGCCAAAAAGATCTTCAAAATTCAAGCAAAGTGGCCTATGGCCGTTACTGGGGCGCATTGGCGCGTGTCGATTGCCTGCACTTTGAGGCCTGTTATTACCAGCCGCTGGCCTGGTGCATTGCCAACGGTTACCAGCGCTTTGAAGGCGGTGCCCAGGGCGAACACAAACTGGCACGCGCCCTGCTGCCGGTGACCACCCGCAGCGCCCACTGGCTGGCGCATCCGCAGTTTTTTGCCGCAATTGACGATTTTCTGACGCGCGAACGTGCCGACATCGGCCACTATATTGACGAACTCAAAGAACACAGCCCCTTCAGGCTGCGGTAGCTGATGCGAGCCGTTCACCCTGAGCCTGTCGAAGGGCTTGCAAGGCTTCGACAGGCTCAGCCCGAAGACACTTTTTTCATGGTGCCGCCAGCCTTCAGGCCTGCACCACGCGCTGGGTTTGCACGCCCAGACCCTGAACCCCCAGGCGCATGGTTTGCCCGGCGCGCAAAAACACCGGCGGCTTTCTCCCCATGCCAACACCGGGCGGGGTGCCGGTCGAAATCACGTCGCCCGACTGCAAACTCATGAACTGGCTCAGGTAGCTGATCAAAAGCGGCACCTGATACACCATGGTGGCGGTGCTGCCATCCTGGTAACGCTGACCATCAACCTCCAGCCAGAGCTTGAGCGCCTGCGGATCAGCCACCTCATCGGCAGTCACCAGCCACGGCCCCAACGGCGCAAAAGTGTCACAACCCTTGCCCTTGTCCCAAGTGCCGCTGCGGTTGAGCTGGAAGTCGCGTTCAGACACATCGTTCATCACGCAATAACCCGCCACATGCCGCATGGCATCGGCCAGCGCAATATAACGCCCACCCTGCCCGATCACCACCGCCAGTTCCACCTCCCAGTCGGTCTTGAGCGAGCCGCGCGGAATCTCCACCGCATCATCTGGCCCCATCAGCGCGCTGGTCCATTTGCCAAACACCACCGGCTCGGGCGGCACCGGCAGGCCGGACTCGGCCGCATGGTCGGCGTAGTTCAGCCCAATGCAAATGCACTTGCCCACCTGTGCGACACAAGCGCCCAGCCGCAAATCCTGTTGCGGCACACCGGCCACCAGCGGCAAGGCCTCCAGATCGAGTGTACGCAACCGCGCCAGGCTGTCGGGCAACAGGGCGGCGGCGCCGATGTCGGCGACCTGTTGGCTCAAGTCCCGCACCCGGCCCTGCCCGTCCAGCACCCCCGGCTTTTCCTGCCCGACCGGGCCAAAACGCAATAACTTCATGATCCATCCTTGTTTTTGCAAAGTCAAAAAAACACAACGCCTGCCATGTCACCATCGGCAGGCGCTTTGATTTCAATAGCTGTCAGCTCTTATGGCATAAGGGCTGGAGGGCTAAAAGATACTTTTTTTTGCGATTCAGGTCTCGATCAGTAACTTGTTGTAATTGGCAATGCCGTCGATGATTTCCTGCCGCGCCGCCTCTGGCCCTTCCCAGCCCAGAATTTTGACCCACTTGCCGTCTTCGAGGTCTTTGTAGTGCTCAAAGAAGTGGGCAATGGTTTTCAGCCGGGTCGGGCTTAAGTCTTCCGGTTTGTGCCAGCGCGAATAAAGCGACAAAATCCTTGGGATCGGCACTGCCAGCACCTTGCCGTCGATGCCGGCTTCGTCCTCCATTTTCAAAATGCCGATGGCGCGGCAGGTCACCACCACGCCAGGAATCAGCGGCATGGGTGTCACCACCAGCACATCCACCGGGTCACCGTCACCACTGATGGTGTGGGGTATATAACCATAGTTGGTCGGGTAATGCATGGCCGTGCTCATGAAGCGGTCAACAAAAATGGCATGCGTCTCATGGTCAACCTCGTACTTCACGGGGTCGGCGTTCATCGGAATTTCGATGATCACGTTGAAAATGTCAGGCGCGTTTGCGCCAGGGGTCACGTTATCGAGAGACATGGTGGAGATCAGGTTTGATTGAAGTCAGAAACAGTGTTGATTAGCTCCGATTTTGCTTACTCACCACTTGCGAAGGCGGAAAAACCTGTTTTTGGCGTTAAAGTGCTGGCGTTGGCCAATCGCTCTTGTCGGGTATCGCAGAGATGCCGGACATCGAGGAAGCAACACAGCAGTGGTGCCTGATGTGTTGCACCACAAACTTGCGAAACCATCTCAGGAGATCATCTTATGGCAGGCAACTCAGCGTTGGTGTTGGCACTTATCTGCGGCTTGATCGCCGTCGGCTACGGCTTTTGGGCCCGAAGTTGGATTCTTTCCCAAGATGCGGGGAATGAACGAATGCAGGAAATTGCATCCGCCATCCAGACCGGCGCGGCTGCTTATCTGGCTCGCCAGTACAAGTCGATTGCAATAGTCGGCGTGGTGCTGACCATTTTGATCGTGTTGTTTCTCGATGCCCTGAGTGCGGTGGGCTTTGTCATCGGTGCGGTGCTGTCGGGCGGTTGCGGTTTTATCGGCATGAATGTGTCGGTTCGCGCCAATGTGCGCACCGCACAGGCCGCCACCAAAGGGATTGGCCCGGCGCTGGATGTGGCTTTTCGCGGTGGAGCCATCACCGGCATGCTGGTGGTCGGCTTGGGCCTGCTGGGGGTCACCGGTTTTTACTGGTTCCTGACCAAAGGCGGCGTGCCGAACGACAGCAAGGCCTATGCCGCACTGCTGAACCCGCTGATCGGCTTTGCCTTTGGCTCCTCGCTGATTTCGATCTTCGCACGGCTCGGCGGTGGTATCTTCACCAAGGGTGCTGATGTCGGTGCCGATCTGGTCGGCAAAGTCGAGGCCGGCATCCCCGAAGATGACCCGCGCAACCCGGCGGTGATTGCCGACAACGTCGGCGACAACGTCGGTGACTGCGCCGGCATGGCCGCCGACCTGTTTGAAACCTACGCCGTGACGCTGATTGCCACCATGGTTTTGGGCGCGCTGCTGGTCACCGGCGCCGGCGCCAACGCGGTTTTGTACCCGCTGGCCCTCGGTGCGGTGTCGATTGTGGCCTCGATCATTGGCTGCTTTTTTGTCAAGGCCAGCCCCGGCATGACCAATGTGATGCCGGCCCTGTACAAGGGTCTGGCAGTGGCCGGGGTGCTGTCGCTGGTGGCGTTTTATTTCGTCACGCAAAGCCTGTTTCCCGCAGCCATCACGCTGGCCGATCAAACCGTCATCAGTGCCGGCAGCTTGTTTGCCTCCTGCGCCGTGGGCTTGATCCTGACCGCTGCACTGGTGTGGATTACCGAGTACTACACCGGCACCCAGTACCAGCCGGTGCGCCACATTGCCGAAGCCTCCACCACCGGGCACGGCACCAACATCATTGCCGGCCTGGGGGTGTCGATGCGCTCGACCGCCTGGCCGGTGATGTTTGTCTGCCTGTCGATCTACACTGCCTTTGCCCTGGCCGGCCTGTATGGCATTGCGATTGCCGCCACCTCGATGCTCAGCATGGCCGGCATTGTGGTGGCCCTTGATGCCTATGGTCCGATCACCGACAACGCCGGCGGCATTGCCGAAATGTCTGAAATGCCCAAGAGCGTGCGCGACATCACCGACCCGCTCGATGCGGTCGGCAACACCACCAAGGCGGTGACAAAAGGCTACGCCATCGGTTCTGCCGGGCTGGCCGCGCTGGTGCTGTTTGCCGACTACACCCACAAGCTCGAAGGCCTCGGTGCCCATGTCACGTTTGACCTGAGCAACCCGAAAGTCATCATCGGCCTGTTCATCGGCGGCATGATTCCCTACCTGTTTGGCGCCATGGCGATGGAAGCCGTGGGCCGCGCAGCGGGCAGCGTGGTGATCGAGGTACGCCGCCAGTTCCGCGAGATCAAGGGCATCATGGAAGGCACCGGCAAGCCCGAATACGACACCGCTGTGGACATGCTGACGACCGCCGCCATCAAGGAAATGATGATTCCAAGCCTGCTACCGGTGGTGGCACCAATTCTGGTTGGCCTAGTGCTTGGCCCGGAGGCACTCGGTGGCCTGCTGATGGGCACCATTGTCACCGGCTTGTTTGTCGCCATTTCGATGTGTACCGGTGGTGGTGCCTGGGACAACGCCAAAAAATACATCGAGGACAACAACTTTGGCGGCAAGGGTTCCGAGGCCCATCGAGCTGCCGTGACCGGCGACACCGTGGGCGACCCCTACAAAGACACCGCTGGCCCGGCCATCAACCCGCTGATCAAGATTATCAACATTGTGGCGTTGCTGATCGTGCCGGTGATGATGAAACTGCACGCTGGCTAAGGATGTGGCCAACAAAGACCATCCTGTACCCGGTGCCGCTGGTCTTGATGATCAGCGGCTGCAGTACGCTGTTGCCCAGCTTCAAGACCGAGTCCTCGCCCTTCACCTCGTTTGAGCAGGCACGCCAGGCCATCGAGGCGCTGGTGCCGATGCAAACCGACATCGCCGCCCTGGCCAAAATCGGCATTGACCCGGTCGCGCAGCCCAATACCGTGATCCTGACCCATGCTGATATTGTTCGCCGTTTTGTCCCTAGCGCCCTGCTCAAGCGCGAAGACCTCGACCCCGGGGTGATTGCCTGCCTGGAAGCACCAAATGCCTGCCGTGGCTGGGAAATCAACGCCTCGCGCATCAAGAAAGCCCGCACCGGGAATTTTTTTGCCGACTTTGCCAACTTTTCCCGCCGTTCGGAAACCACCGGCTGGCGTTTCAACGCGCTGGTGCTGCATGTCAACAATGTGGTGGTTTATCGCGCCTGGGGTGGCCAGCCAAGAGTCAGTGAAATCGAGGTCCAGACCAACCCGCTTGGTCCCCTGCAAGAGATGGGACCGGCCATCATCACAAGCCAATAAGGCCAGCAGGGTTGCTGGTTGCGGCAGCGCCAACATGCCAGAATCAGTTGGCAAGAGAGCCGGTCTTGCAACCCAAACGCCCTTCTGATTTCAGAGTACCGCCGTCATGACTGAACGAGACACGCACCGGGTGATACCGCTGCAAGACCAGCGCCGCCAATCGTTCGCCCTGCCCGCTGTCGCCGGTGGCTGGCTCCCGGCGGCCAACCCGCAGGTCACCGATCAGCGTGGCCGCGCTTTGCGTGACCTGCGCATCAGCGTCACTGACCGCTGCAACTTTCGCTGCAACTACTGCATGCCCAAAGAAATTTTTGATGCCCAATATGCCTATCTGCCGCACTCGGCGTTGCTGAGTTTTGAAGAAATTACCCGCGTGGCACGCCAGTTTGTCGCCTTGGGCGTGCAAAAAATTCGCCTAACCGGCGGCGAACCGCTGTTGCGCAAAAACCTGGAACAACTGGTTGAACAACTGGCCTCCCTGCGCACGCCAGACGGACTGCCGCTGGATTTGACCCTCACCACCAACGGCTCGCTGCTGGCGCGCAAGGCCCGGGCGCTCAAGACTGCCGGTCTGCAGCGCGTCACCGTCAGCCTGGACGGACTCGACGATGCGGTGTTTCGGCGCATGAATGATGTCGATTTTCCGGTGTCCGAGGTGCTGGCCGGCATTGAGGCCGCCGCCGCCGCCGGTCTGGGGCCGATCAAGATCAACATGGTGGTCAAACGGGGCACCAACGAACACCAAGTCTTGCCGATGGCACGGCATTTCAGGGGCAGCGGCATGGTGCTGCGCCTGATCGAGTACATGGATGTTGGCGCCACCAACGGCTGGCGCTTGACCGACGTGCTGCCCTCGGGCGACGTGGTCAAGCTGATCAATGCCGAACTGCCACTGCTGCCGCTTGAGCCGTCGAGTCCGGGCGAAACCGCCGGGCGCTGGGGTTATGCCGATGCCGGCGGGCAGCATGACAAGGTGGCTGGCGAGATTGGCGTAATCAGCAGCGTGACCCAGGCCTTTTGTGGTGGCTGCAACCGCGCCCGCCTGAGCACCGAGGGGCAGCTTTACCTGTGCCTGTTTGCCCAGCAAGGCTATGACTTGCGCAGCCTGATTCGGGCAGCCACCCCGGATGCCGACCTGGCCAGCACCATCAGCCAGATCTGGCAAGCCAGAGATGATCGTTATTCGGAACTGCGCAGTGCCCTCGGGCCGGACACCGGTGCCGGTGTCACGCGGGTTGAGATGAGTTACATCGGAGGATGACGTGATTGCGGCTCAACAGATCAGCGCCCTGATTCTGGCGGGCGGGCGCGGCAGCCGCATGGGGCCAATCATGATCAATGCCAACCGCAACCTGGCCGCTTATGTGGCCTTGGGTGTGGCGGTCTGGCCCGATGAGCTGGCCGGCTACGCCGGGATGGATGCGGTGCGGGTGTGTTCGCTCGGGCAGATCACCACTGCACTGTTTGAGGTGGGCGGCAGTATCGACGCAATAGGTGAGTTTTTTTTGCTGCTCTATTGATAGCTGTTAGCGCAGGTCTGATAAGGGCTAGAGGCATAAATCATATAAAACTTTGTGGCGGGTTTGTTGAATTCAAGTGATGCGATTGTGGTCGCAAAGTGGTGCGAGTCGCCAATCACGGCAACAGGCCATTGAGCGTATCCAGCGGGCTGGCTGTGCCACCTGCTGAGACCTTCAATACATGGGTGTAAATCATCGTGGTGCTGACATCTGAGTGACCCAGCAACTCCTGCACCGTGCGGATATCGGTGCCAGCCTGTAGCAGATGGGTGGCAAAACTGTGGCGCAAGGTATGCGGTGTTGCGGGTTTCACGATGGACGCTGCCTGCACCGCCTGCTTGAAAGCGCGTTGAAAAGTCTGGTCATAAGCATGATGTCTGCGCACAATTTTGCTGCGCGGGTCGGTTGACATGGTAGCCTGTGCAAACACCCAATGCCAACTCCAGGTCTGACCGGCCTTGGGGTATTTGGCATCAAGCGCATGTGGCATTTCTACGCCGGGCAACTGCAAGGCACGGTCTTGTGCCCACAGCGTGTAGCTTTGGGCAAACTGGTCTTTGAGCGCAGGCAGCAGGCTTTGCGGCAGCATCACCACCCGGTCTTTGCCGCCCTTGCCGTCGCGCACGATAATCACCTTGCGGTCAAAGTCCACATCCTTGACCCACAGGCGCAAACCCTCCATCAAACGCATGCCGCAGCCGTAAAGCAAGGATGCCAGCAGCTTGTGTAGCCCTTCGAGTTTGCCCAAAACGGCTTGAACCTCGGCGCGTGTCAACACCACAGGGATGCGTTTTTTAGGCACTGACCGCGCCAGCTCGTCCATCCATGGCACTTCAATGCCGAGCACCTTTTGGTAAAGAAAAAGCAAGGCACTCAAGGCTTGTCGATGGGTAGAAACGGACACCTTGCGCTGGGTTGCCAGATAAGTCAAAAACGCCTCAATCTCGGCTTGTCCCATGTCGCGGGGGTGCTTGAGGTTATGAAAATGAATGAAGTTTTTGACCCAATAGACATAAGCCTCTTCGGTTCTGAGGCTATAGTGCAGCCAAGCGAAACTGCTCACGCAACTGATCCAGCAGCCGGGTTGACTTGCTGACTTGGGGTTTTGCCAAAACCGGCAAGCTGGTTTTTCTGGAAATGTTATGACTGTTCATTCATACAGTATATCGACTGCAAGCCTTGTTGCAAGCGGGTTTGCACGGGTGTTTCCCGGCCATGTTAGGGAGACACGGGCGTGTCTCCCTATATTGGGTTAGGCTCCGACTGAAGCATTTATGACTCTCCAACCACCTATCAAACAGATGACTACTGAACTCTATCCCGTTGCTGTATATACGATTCGTCACAGCAATATCCTATCCGACTGGGCTAAGGGCGGAAAGCCGATCAACTTCAGAGAGAATAAGCGCTGGGTGAGCATCGCAGCGCACCTGAAGAAGGCCAATGCAATTGGGGCACGTATTCCAATACTATTTGCGGTTGGCGAAACCACTGATGGTGTCATCTATGTGGGTTTGCTAGACAGCCTTATTGTTTCGGAACCGGCAGCTGCCAATGGAGAATATACAGAGGTAACAGTTTCCTCGCTCAGACGGCTCGACCCAAAAAGACCGCTCAACGAGTTACGTTTGGTGTCCACTGGAAAGGCCTTGTCTGAAGGATTTATTCGGCCTTATGCGATTTGCCATACGCCATCGTTTGTGTAATGGTGCAACATTAAGGTGCTATGGAAACCATTTGCGATGCCAGTCTCAAACTGATTGCGGCATGGCCACACATCGTCGCGGAGTGTCGGCTTGCACTCGGCTCCGAGCTTCACTACCAAGCAGTCGTTTACCACTGCTTACGAACGTACGGTTCGGTACCGGTACGTCAGTTGGGGATGAACGTAAAAATGTGGATAGCCGATCCCGTATCAGATTTATTCAAACAACTTGATGCAAGACACCACGAAGACTTTCGCGGTGGTTTTGAACCCATCCCTGACGTATGCCTGTTCTCGTCCCGCGTCGGCGCGGATTGGCGGCGCAGAAACCGCAAAGTAACGCTCTCTTCTTTGTTGCTGGCCATAGAGGTTAAAGCATCAGAACGTCACAACGGGCGTTTGCGGGTCGGCGAAATCGTCAAGGACATTGAGAAACTGGCTGCACATTATCAAGAAGCAAAAGCGAGGGGCTCGTTATTCTTGCCAGTCGTTATGGTCATAGATACCGCCCCAGATGCTGCCGAGCGTATGACACCTGAAAGCCTCAGAGATTCACAGGCGGCGGCCCGCGAGTTAGCTGTGGGTTTCATGTACGTTTCACCAACAACTGAAACAAGCACAGTGGTTCCAGATGACCGCTCCTAACATTTCGATCGACGCGGACGCGCAGCAACCGGAAGCCGCTTCGCGGCGGATGCTGCGTGCCGGACAGCGCCAACGTTAGGTTGCACTCATGAAGCGCAAAATCTACGTCGAAACGTCCGTTATCAGCTATCTGACGGCCAAAGCGATAAACCCCACTGCTGTTTATCGGCAACAGCAAGCGCAACTGCTTTGGCAATCAAGGCATTTTTCTCCCATAATTTCAGAGGTTGTCGTGGATGAAATCTCTCGTGGTGACGCAGATCGGGCGCATCAGCGATTGGAACTTGTCGCCGGTGTCATGATTCTGCCAACAACAGAAGAAGCAATCTACTTGGCACAACTGCTGATTGATCGAAAGGCTTTGCCCACCAAAGCATTCTCGGATGCTTTGCATATTGCCGTTACCACCGTTCACCGTATCCCCGCTATCGCCAGTTATAACTTCAGGCATATTGCTGGGGCTTTTTCCCGTAGATTGATTGAGCATACATTACAGCAATTGGGCTACGAACCCCCCGTTATCGCCAGCCCGGAAGACATCGTAGGAGGTTTACCATGAAGGATTTTCACCCAGCCTCGACCGACGACGAGGTTTTGCAGGAAGTGTGGAGGATTAAGGATGAGACTGCCAAACGCTTTCGCTCCGTTGCCGACTATGTACGTTCGCTCCATCGACTGTCGCCTGCCTCGCCTGTTATGCCTAACATTACGCTCCAGGCGACGCGCCGCAAGCGGCACGCCCCTGAGCTTTGACGTTAGGCTTTAAATTTCGGACAATTAGCTAGAAATATCGCGCTGGAGATTATGTGCTTGAATTAGATGAAAAAATGTCACAACTCACTACGCCTGGTTGGCTGTCTGAAATATTCAATAATCGTATATTGCCAGCAAAACTTCCGTTTCTCTCAATTCTTGAAAATTCCTGCTTTTATCCAGCATCAGGGTTAGACATCACCCCAATAGCACTTGTAGCAGGAAATATGTTCTCATTTGTGTATTGTGATTACTCTATATCACGAAAAGACTTCCTGGAATTCGTTTTAAATCAAATTTGCGGTTACAGCCTAGTTTTGGGTAGGTTTATCAATGAAGAAGAGCTACCACATCAAATATCGACTAAATATGACGATGAATTAGGGTTTCATGGATTAATGTTTGATCAAAGTAACCGTGAATATTTAGGTCATTGGTCTATTTGGGAACAAGCAAAAGAATCAAGCTCGGACAAAGAACAACGAAATATCATAAGCTTATTGTTTCTTGCACGTGAGGGTATTGCTTGTTATAAAGCTTTGTATCTAAGAAATCAAATAAGTCTGCACATGTTGTCAATTAACCCAGTTGGTTATAATTTAGGTGGTGCTTGGATAGATGTCTTCGATCCCGATGAACCCTTTTGGAAAACAGTAAAAGAGGGAATATTGCCTGATAAGTTACTGATTGGTCAGTATCGTAAAATCTACAGTTGGGAAGAGCGTTATCTCGACCGACAACCACTAGCAATATCAAATACCGATGAATTGGATGGTGACTATTTGTTTATTGGGAGTGCTCTCATTGATATAGATTCGTCGACTAGAAAACTTTTTACATTTTTTAAACTTGATAAAAGAACGAATGAACAAAAAGAGCAAGATAGGCTCGAACTTGAGAAAAAAAGAAAGCAGGAAGATGAAAAAAGAAAATGCGAAGAAAATGCGCGGCAACAGAAAGAGTTAGAAAAACAGTTAGAAAAACAGTTAGTAAATAGTATCCGCGCATCAAACAATATGTTTGGTGCATTGAGACGAAGAGACTATATTGCGATTTCAGCACTTATGAAACGAGGTGCTGATATTTATTACAAAAATGGTGATGGATTAAGTATTGTTGAGTATGCTCAACAGCTTGGAATTGAAAACTTGTTCAACAAATAACGCCCAGCCTAACTCATCGCTCCAGCGGACTCCGCTGACGCTCCGCCGCTGAGCTTTGCGTTAGGGCGCAGAATCATCGAACGAGCAACTCGCTCGCTACCATCCCCCACTTGCAACCCCATATGAACTCAGTAGAAATAGACCTCATTCAATCGAGTATCGACAACGGTCGCATCTACTTCTCGCGAAGCGACGTGTCATTCTTCCCCAAGGATGCACTGTCGGAACGGGCTGCGGACGACTCATCAACGCGAACGGTAACGTTCATCGCAGGCCCGTTCACTTTTGAGACAACCATTCGGAAGTCCAGCAACGTGCGTCTCAGCCCGCGCAAGACCTTCGCCCCCTATCTCAAATCAGTCCGTGCAGAGGCTGGCGATAGGCTTCGAATTGAAAAGCGAGCAGATCGCGAATACATCGTCGAGTACCTTGGAAGATAGCGCATCTTCTGGCATAGGTAAAAGAGGCCATGCTCAAATAAATTAACAAAGGCTGACATTATGAAGCGTAAGGTTTACATAGAAACCTCCATCATTAGTTATCTCACCGCACGCCCCAGCAAAACCATTATTGGGGCTGCGCATCAACAAATTACACAAGCGTGGTGGGACACACGAAATGATTACGATCTATTCGTTTCTGGCTCTGTGTTGGCAGAGTGTGCTGCTGGCAACACAGATGCGGCAGAAAAACGGCTGAATGCAGTAAATGGCGTACCCCTGCTTTCCTCAACCGATAGCGCAATTGACTTGGCACGGCATTTGATTTTGAAGTCGATCATTCCTCGAAAAGCAGCGGAAGATGCCCTGCACATTGCACTTGCAACAATACACGGCATGGATTATTTGCTCACTTGGAATTGTCGGCATATTGCCAATATGGAAATACAGAGAAACATATCGCACCATCTTGAATCTATTGGCTTGCTTCTGCCAATTATGTGTACCCCAGAGGAATTGTTAGGAGAAAACGATGACGACACTACTGGATGATGAAATCATCACTGAAGTCAG